>JANXTT010000019.1 GCA_025352225.1 Mucilaginibacter sp.
CTAAAACTATCGTTGGGCTGACGGTAAGAATATTAACTAAATTTACTGCCATAACCTGTTTGCAATTCATCAATACCAACAATAACAAACCGCTAAATCATCTTAAATATGCTTTGGCTTTTTAATCGCACAACACGTTAATCATATTTATAAATTACCCCGACTATCTAACTTCAGAGCGTTTTAATATTTTACATTAATTATTTATTAACATATCGACAACTTACGTATTGGTAGCTATATATATCAATATAAATGTCTTTATTTGACATAATATATAAATATTAAAACAAAAACATGAAAAAACATTTTAAAATTTTTATTGGCTTGATTGCCCTACTTTCTATCAATTTTATTGGATGCAAAACTTCCAATGATGCAAAACCTTTAAATCAACAAGAGGTACAAATCGTTGCGCTTAAAAACTTTTTTGCAACTACCGCAAGGGTTAGTATAAACCAGATACAGTATAACGGAAAAACGGACATTTTTACTGTTAACAATACTGGTAAAATTTCCCGTACAGATTTACTAAAATTCTACTCAGTTTCTCAACAAAAAGATCACATTTTAAGATAACTATTTATATTATGAAAATAAATTTATTCCTATGTATATTAATTTGTTCTATATTAATATGTCCACATTCAAAGGCAGCTTCAATTTCAGGGTGGGATATTCCCGCAATTTACTTAACCGGGGGAAAGGTATTAATAAATAATACCGGTACAACCAATATATCTGTAAACGTATATTTAGGACGTTACTCGCAAGAAACCGGAATTTATATGCAATTCGCCCTAGGTACAAAAAGAAGTAATGGAGATATAATTTTATTGTCTGGTTTACAAACAATAACTGAAAGTGATTTTGATGCTTATTCACCAGGTTCAACATTTTTGATCAACACTTTTAGCGTTAATGTTAATCCTGCATTGGTAGAAAACAATACACTATACCTAATTTGGTATCCTTGCTGTAACCTTCCTTCCGCATTTTCTGGATCATATCAAACAACTCCGAATACATATGTGCCACCTCCTTTACCGGGATCATTTTCATATGGAAGTACTGCTTTATTAAACTCGGCTTATTATAATCGAGGATTTGATTATTTAAATACAACTCATACAAATATCGCCGGAACAAGAATAGATAATGTTTTAGGAACCAAAATTGATATGAGTAATAATCAACCTGTATTGGTAACTGGTGGGTCTATTTATTCGCCCAATCATACTTTTAGGCTTACTTTACAAACTGATGGAAATTTAGTATTATATCAAAGAAATTCAAATGGAAGTGAAACGCCTACCTGGGCGAGTAATACAAACGGCAGCGCTTCTGCTTCATTATATTTTCAAAACGATGCTAATTTGGTGATTTATTCTAACAATAATACCCCATTAAACCCAGGTTCTGCAATTTGGGCATCTGGATTATATAATCCAGGTGGATTTTATAGTGATTTATCTAATCTAAATAATATGCCGCATTATCTTTTACAAGATGACGGAAATTTTGTTTTATATTGGCCAACCCACTTGGCGACATATAATGGCTCTGGTGGCCCTAATTCCGTACAATATACTACTTCTGAAATTATTATATTCGCAGCAACAGACACGTCATATCCAAACGCTTCACCTCACTTTGGAAGCTTATACGCAAATTTATGGCCAGGTGTTGGACTTTTATATGGTGCAGATACAAGAGGAAACCCTAAGTTGGAAAATTAATTTTAATTTCTCTTAAACAAAAAAACCCTCAAAATAATTGAGGGTTTTTTTTGTCTAAAACTCAGTATTTCTATGACAGCTTCCTTTTTACTTCTACATTTTCGTAAGCTTCTACAATGTCGCCTACTTCAATGTTGTTGAAGTTATGGATGTTTAAACCGCATTCGTAATTGGTTGCAACTTCTTTAACATCGTCTTTGAAACGTTTTAATGAAGCCAGTTCGCCGGTATAGATCACTACCCCTTCACGAACGATTCGTATTTTACTATTACGGGTAATTTTACCATCCAGTACCATACAACCTGCAATTGTACCCACCTTGCTAATTTTGAAGGTTTCGCGTATTTCAACGTTGGCAACAATTTTCTCTTCAAATGTAGGTGCAAGCATGCCTTCCATAGCCGCTTTAATCTCGTTTATGGCATCGTAAATGATGGAGTATAGCCTGATGTCAATTTGTTCCTGCTCGGCAAGCTTACGCGCACCGCCCGATGGCCTTACCTGGAAGCCTATGATAATAGCATCTGAAGCTGACGCAAGTAATACATCAGATTCTGATATTTGCCCAACCGCTTTTGAAATCACATTTACCTGTATCTGGTCTGTTGATAGTTTCAATAACGAATCTGAAAGCGCTTCAATTGAACCATCCACGTCGCCCTTAACAATAATATTAAGCTCTTTAAAGTTACCAATAGCTAAACGGCGGCCAATTTCATCAAGGGTAATATGTTTTTGTGTACGCAAGCCTTGTTCGCGTTGTAATTGCAAACGTTTGTTTGCTATTTCGCGGGCTTCTACTTCGCTTTCTAAAGCGTTAAATTTATCGCCCGCTGTTGGCGCGCCCTGCATACCTAACACCTGTACTGGTGTTGATGGCCCTGCAGATTCAACCCGCTGTCCGCGTTCGTTGGTTAATGCTTTTACACGGCCGCTATAGCAGCCCGCCAAAATTGGGTCGCCAACTTTCAATCGGCCTGCTTGTACCAATACTGTTGTAACAATACCGCGGCCTTTATCTAAAGCAGCTTCTATAACAGTACCTACGGCACGTTTATTAGGGTTGGCTTTTAATTCCAACAGCTCAGCTTCGAGTAATATTTTCTCTAAAAGTACGTCTACATTTAAGCCTGTTTTTGCCGAAATTTCCTGGGTTTGATATTTACCACCCCATTCTTCAACTAAAATATTCATGGCAGATAGTTGCTCGCGTATTTTATCGGCATTTGCTCCTGGCCTGTCAATTTTATTGAAAGCAAAAACAATAGGGGCACCGGCGGCCTGCGCATGGTTTATGGCCTCGCGGGTTTGCGGCATCACGCTATCATCAGCAGCAATAACGATGATAACAATATCTGTTACCTGTGCACCACGCGCACGCATAGCGGTAAACGCTTCGTGGCCCGGTGTATCCAGGAATGTTATTTTTCCTTTATTTTCTAAAGTTACTTCGTAAGCGCCAATATGCTGGGTTATGCCGCCTGCCTCACCACCAATTACGTTGGTTTTACGTATAAAATCGAGCAGGGATGTTTTACCATGGTCAACGTGGCCCATAATGGTCACAATTGGCGCACGCGGCACTAAATCTTCCGGCATATCCGGATCATCAATATTGGCTTCTTCGTCTTGTGGTTTTACAAATTCTACTTCGTAACCAAACTCTTCGGCAACAATGGTTAGTGTTTCGGCATCTAATCGTTGGTTGATGGATACAAACATGCCCAAACTCATACAGGTTGAGATAATTTGCGTTACACTTACATCCATCATTGATGCTAACTCATTGGCTGTTACAAACTCTGTAACCTTTATTACCTTTGATTGCATTTCCTGATCTAATGCATCCTGCTCGGCTGAGGCAGCAACATCGTCCCTTTTTTGGCGACGGAATTTGGCGCGCTGGGCAAATTTACCCGACTTGCCTGCTCCGCTTAACCTGGCAAGAGTTGCCTTGATCTGATCTTGTATTTCTTTTTCTGAAGGTTCTTCTTTATTACCACCGGATGAAGCCGGCTGTTGTCCTTTATTTCTAAAATCGGGCCGGGCCGGGCCATTACCGGGGCCACCGCCTGGTTTACGAAAATCCGGACGGTTACCACCGCCTGGTTGCCCGCCACCTTGCTGGCCACCACCCTGATGCTGACCACCCTGATGCTGACCACCCTGGTGATTACCACCACCTTGCTGGCCACCGCTGTTAGGCTGTGGCGATTGCGTTTGATTGCTTTGCGGCCTTTGGCCAGGCGCATTTTCTTTACGCTTCCTTTTACGCCGTTGTTCGGCAGCGCTGTTTGCGTTTGATGAAGATGCTACGGGCGAATTACGCTTAGGTGTATTTACCGGAAGCTGTATTTTGCCAATAACATTAGGGCCTGTTAAACGCTCGGCTTTAGCCCTGATCACATCATCTTCCTGATCATCGCTTGTATCGGGAGTTTCCGGAATGGTTTCTACTACTGGAGGAGCGGCTACTACAACTGGTTTTTCAACAATTGCTTCTGTAATTTTTATTTCTGCTGCCGGTTGTACAACCTCGGGTTGTTTTTCTTTTTCGGGGATAGCTTCAACTATTGGCTCTGCTTTTTGAACCACAGGAATTATTGGCGGAGCTGCTACTGGTTCCGGTTTTGCAACAACCTTAGGCTCTTCAATTTTTTGAGGCTCTTCAACAACAGCTTTTACTTCTTCTTCTTCTTTCTTTTCGGTACGCGGTTTGGCATTGAGGTTGTTAAGGTCAATTTTGCCAACTACCTTTACGCCAGGCAGTACGCTTTCGTCCCTATCCTCAGCTACTGGCTCGGGTTGAGGTTTTTCAACCACAGCCGGAGGTGTATATGATGGCGTATGCGGCGCAGGGGAATAATTATTAGCGTTTTTAATCAGAATTTCTTCTGGTTCAAAATCTTTTGAACGGGAAGCAGGTTCGTGTTTTTCAGCTACATAGCCCGGCTCTTCGCGCCTGATCTTTCCGATGCTGATCTGCTTCGCTTCTTCCTTTATAATTTTATCTACTTGAAATTCTTTCAAAAGTGCATCGTACATTTCACCTTCAATTTTGGCGTTAGGTTGCTTTTCTATCTTGTAACCTTTTGACGCTAAAAAATCTACTATGGTACCTGTACCAATGTTCAGCTCTTTTGCTGCCTTAAATAACTTTATGGATTTGTCGTCTGACATTTAATATTTATTACTCCGCTTATTTTGCAAAAATACGTTTTAATTTGGTTATTCTGCTTATTCAAATTCTGCTTGCAGAATAGAAAGTACATCTTTCACTGTTTCTTCCTCCAAATCGGTGCGTTTAACTAGTTCGCCAACACTTAAAGCCAATATAGATTTTGCTGTATCCAAACCAATGCGTTTAAATTCATCTAATATCCAGCCTTCTATTTCATCAGAAAATTCTTCGATGTCCACATCTTCCTCATGTTCGTCTGCCTCGCGGTAAACATCAATTTCGTATCCTGTTAATTTTCCTGCCAATTTTATATTATGGCCACCCCGGCCAATTGCCAACGATACCTGATCGGGTTTTAAATACACCGCGGCTGTCTTTTTATCATCATCTAATTTAATAGATGTAATTTTTGCTGGTGATAAGGCACGCGTTATATAAAGCTGAATATTGTTGGTAAAGTTAATTACATCAATATTTTCGTTTTTTAATTCCCTAACAATGCCGTGTATTCTTGATCCTTTCATACCTACACAAGCACCCACAGGGTCAATTCTGTCGTCATATGATTCTACAGCAACTTTAGCTCTTTCGCCCGGCTCGCGTACAATTTTTTTAATTGTAATTAAGCCGTCAAAAATTTCGGGAACCTCCAATTCAAACAAACGCTGTAAAAATTCGGGTGCTGTACGCGATATAATAATTTTAGGATTGCTGTTCATCATATCAACTTTATAAACAACAGCCCTAACGGTATCTCCTTTTTTGAAATAATCGGCAGGGATCTGTTCTGTTTTTGGTAATAACAACTCATTGCCATCATCATCCAGAACCAGGGTTTCTTTCTTCCACACCTGGTAAACCTCTCCTGTTATAATTTCGCCAACACGGTCTTTATATTTTTTGTAAATCTCGTCTTTCTCCAGTTCCAGAATTTTGGATACCAGTGTTTGCCTTGCCGCTAATATTGCACGGCGGCCAAAACTCTCCAAAGTGATCTGTTCGATGTATTCATCGCCAACTTCCAAATCGGCATCAAGGGTTTTGGCTTCTGCCAGTTCAATTTCCAGGTCATCATCTTCAGAAAAACCATCTTCCATTACTACACGGGTACGCCAAATTTCCAAATCGCCGTTATCTGTATTAACAATAACATCGCAATTTTCATCGTTGCCGTACTTTTTTCTGATCATGCTTCTAAAAACGTCTTCCAGAACGCTCATCATTGTTGGGCGGTCAATGTTTTTAAAATCCTTGAATTCCTGAAAGGAATCGATTAAATTAATATTGCTCATTTTGATTAATATAATTTGTTTTTTAATGGTTATCCAAGCTTTTTACTTGAATGATATTAAAACCTTTGTTTCTGCAATTTCATTAAGGGGAATTACGCTTTCAATAATTTCCGCTTTCTTTCCCTTTTCGCCGGCGGTTTTTTTAACCGCCTTTATTTTTTCGTCAATAGTAATGCTATCGTTTTCTATACTTTTTAATTTGCCTTCCCGCTCTGCCCCCCCAACCATCTTGATGGAAAGATCGCGGCCTATATTTTTTACATACTGCCTTGGCATTACCAACGCGGCATCTATCCCGGGCGAAGAAACCTCTAAATTATACGCTTCTTCAATAACGTTTTCTTCTTCGAGATGAAAACCTACGTGCCTGCTTATCATAGCGCAATCACCAACTCCAATTCCGCCATCGCCATCAACCAATATAATGAGTTTACGGTTTGGAAGCATCTTGATATCAACCAGAAATAAATCTGGCCTGTCGGCAATTTTTTCTTCAACTAATGCTGCAACCCGCTTTTCAATATTCATTTCGGCCATTTGATTGACAAAATAAAAGAGGGGACAATTGCCCCCTCTGTAGTTATTACTGCAAATGTAAGTATTTTAATTTAAAAAGCAAGTATCAACATACAAATCAGTATTCCATATATTTGCAGCACTGTAATTTTAAAACTTGGAAAGAAAGATATTAATTGTGGATGACCTGCATCCCCTATTTATTGAAAAAGCAGAGGCGCTAGGTTATAAATGCGATTATAACCATTTGATTACGCTTGAAGATGCCCTGGCTGTTATTGGCGAATATGAGGGTTTGGTAATCCGCTCAAAATTTAAAGTGAACAAACAGGTATTTGATGCCGCCACTAAACTGCGTTTTATATGCAGGGCAGGTGCAGGCATGGATAATATTGATGTAAATTATGCCAAACAGAAGGGCGTAGCATTATTAAATGCGCCCGAAGGCAATGCCGATGCTGTTGGCGAGCATGCCATTGGAATGCTTTTAACATTAATGAACAATATTAACCGGGCCGATGCCGAAGTTAGAACTGGAATTTGGAAACGCGAGGCCAACCGGGGGCATGAGTTAAAAGGCAAAACCGTGGGCATAATTGGTTACGGCTTTATGGGCCAAAGCTTTGCACGCAGGTTAGCTGGCTTTGGTGTTGATGTTATTGCATATGATAAATATAAAACCGGTTTTAGCGATGCCTATGCCCGGCAGGTAAGCATGGAAGAGATTGTAAAGCATGCCGATGTGGTAAGCCTGCACATTCCGCTTACTGCAGAAACTGATCTTTTTTTTAATGACGAGTTTTTATTCCATTTCCGTAAGCCTATATTTTTGATAAACACCGCACGCGGGCGGGTTGTAAAAACACAAGCGGTATTAAACGGCATAAAAGCAGGTAAAATTTTAGGTGTCTGTTTGGACGTTCTGGAAGTAGAAAAGTTTCCGGCTATAGCCGAACAGGATTGGTTTGAGGAGCTTAAACAATCGGGCAAGGTTTTATTAACTCCCCATATTGCCGGGTGGACTTTTGAATCGTACCGAAAAATAAGTGAGGTGATGGCAGAAAAATTAAAAAATTTGGTAATTAAAACTTAAATCCACTATCTTCGTTTTATCTCAAACAAGACTATGTGGGCACGGGCCAATATAGTCTTGTTTGTTTTATAGAGAACCCGCATGATGTCCTTCTGATAAACTGGAAGGGCTATTTTTTTTAGAGGGTTTGATTAATTTAACAAGTAAAAAATAATTTTTGCGTTATGGCAGATGTAGCATACTATACCAAGGAAGGGTTAGAAAAATTAAAAGAAGAATTACAGTACTTAAAAACTACCGGGCGTTCCATTATTTCAAACGCGATTGCAGAGGCGCGCGATAAGGGTGATTTGTCTGAAAACGCGGAATATGACGCTGCAAAGGATGCCCAGGGGCACCACGAAGCTAAAATATCAAAACTGGAAGAGGCGATGTCAAACGCGCGCCTGCTTGATGAATCTAAACTGGATATGTCAAAGGTACTGGCATTATCGATAGTAAAAATTAAGAACCTTAAAAACGGGGCTACCATGAGCTACCAATTGGTATCTGAGAGTGAAGCTGATTTGAAATCGGGTAAAATATCGGTAGCGTCGCCGATAGCTAAAGGTTTATTAGGAAAAAAAGTGGGCGATAAAACAGAGATAACCGTACCCGCGGGTAAAATTGAATTTGAGATACTTGAAATTAACAGATAGTTTTTAAAAAGTGTATGGAGTTATTGGTTATTAAAATAATGATTTCCAATAACTTAATACTAATCTAAAAATTAACAATAAGTAATTACACACAATAACCACCAACACAACAACAATGTAATGGCAAGTATATTTTCGAAAATTGTAGCGGGCGATATACAGGCCCATGTAGTTGCTGAAACGGTTGAGTTTTTAGCGTTTTTAGATATAAACCCTTTGGCGGTGGGTCATGTACTGGTTATCCCTAAGAAGGAGGTTGATTATATTTTTGATCTGGATGACGAAACCTATGCCGGGTTGCAAATTTTTGCCAAGATAGTAGCCACCGGGATAAGGAAAGTGATACCCTGCCAACGCATTGGCGTTGCTGTTATTGGTCTGGAAGTTCCGCATGCGCATATCCACCTGATACCCATTAATAATGTGGATGATATTAATTTTTCGCGCCCGAAGCTTAACCCCGGCAACGATGCACTGGCCGCCACCGCGCTGAGCATAAAAGAGGCATTGAGAACATAGTTAGTATCAAGTAGCTAGTATCAAGTAGTTAGACTTTAATGCATCGCTTATGCCTCCGGCTTCCGCAAGCGTCCTCTCACTTGGCGTATGCAGCAAGGGCAACAACAATAAACAAACTCCTTTTCTTGCTATTGTCCGAAATTAAAGGTATCTTGTATAGTTAAGAGGGATAAAGCCAAAAGTGCGCAGGGTGTCATTATGAGCCTGTCGAAGAACGGAGCGCAGAGGCCCACACACAATGCTTCGACCAGCTCAGCATGACAGCCCTTTTTAAAGCAGAAAGCCAAAAGTGCGCTGGGTGTCATTCTGAGCCCGTCGAAGAACGGAGCGCAGAGGCCCCACCACCATGCTTCGACAGGCTCAGCATGACTTCCTTTTTTAAATATACCCAAAAATACCCATGTCCACATTGAAAAAAATACTTGATACCTGATACTAACTACTTGATACTTTTTTAAAATGTCCGATTTTTTTTTAACCAGTTGACACATTTGGATATTAGCCTTATATTAGCTCATGTTTCACTTAAACATCCCTTAAAAAAAATGAAGAAGTATTTGTTTTTAATATTTGGTTTAAT
>JANXTT010000041.1 GCA_025352225.1 Mucilaginibacter sp.
GGGTGATGAGCTCATAAGTACAACTGGTAAACCTGATATCAGCAGGGAAAAATCAGCAGAGTTGTATGAAAAAGCCAAAACGTTTGTCCCCGGTGGCGTAAACTCGCCAGTAAGGGCATTTAAATCAGTATATGGTACACCTCTTTTTATTCAGAAAGGTGATGGCTGCCAGATATGGGATGCCGATGGTAACCAGTTTATAGATTTTTGTTGCTCATGGGGGCCGCTTATATTGGGCCATAATAACACTAAAGTTCGCGAAAAGGTAATAGAGGTAATGCAGAATGGCATGTCATTCGGCGCACCCACTGCATTGGAGAATGAACTTGCCGAACTCATTCTGAAGAACAATAAGTTTATTGAAAAAATACGCTTTGTTAGCTCCGGCACAGAAGCCGTTATGTCGGCTATCCGGTTGGCCCGGGGGCATACAAAACGCGATAAGATATTAAAATTTGAAGGCTGCTACCATGGTCATGTTGATGCGCTGTTGGTAAAAGCAGGCTCGGGGCTGGTAACTTTTGGCGAAACATCGTCGGCAGGTGTGCCTAAAGCTTTCGCCGATCAAACCATTGTGGTTGCTCTAAATGATCGCGAGGCATTGAAAGCCGCTTTTGAAGAATTTAAGGATCAAATCGCCGCCGTAATTATAGAGCCGATTCCGGCTAATAACGGGTTGTTATTACAGGAAAAAGAATTTCTGCAATTTATCCGCGACTTATGTACCCAAAATGGAACGCTGTTAATTTTTGATGAGGTGATCTCTGGTTTCCGTATCAGTTTTGAGGGCGCGGCGGGCCATTTTCAAATAAAGCCTGATATTGTTACTTATGGTAAAATTATTGGTGGCGGTATGCCTGTTGGGGCTTATGGGGCGTCAAAAGAGATCATGTGTAATATATCACCGGAAGGGCCTGTATACCAGGCTGGCACTTTATCGGGCAACCCGGTAGCTATGGCTGCTGGTATAGCGCAGTTATCAGAACTATTGCGTATTGGTTTTTATCGCGATCTGAATGGCAAAACCGAAGCGTTTGTAGAATCTATTCAGCGGTTTGCTACCGCCCGCAGTTATAAGTTTAAAGTGTTTCATATAGGGTCCATATTTTGGTTTGCTTTTACCGACAAAGTTCAAATAAGCAAAGCCAGCGATATTGACGCCTCCAGTATGGATAAATTTAAAACGATGCACCGTGAATTATTGAACCGGGGCATTTATTTAGGGCCATCTGGTTACGAGGTAGGATTCATTTCCGCGGCACATACCAAAGTAGAATTAGAGAAAGCAAAAAGAGCTATATTTGATAGCTTAGATGTAGTATTCAGAAAATAGTATGAAGAAGCCTTTTGTAATATTTTATTTCCTGATCACTTACGCTTTGGCGGAGTTGTTTTGGTGGGGTATATTATTATTGCGCGCCAAACCCGAAAGTCTGGGGATGATAGCTGGCGAATTATCAGTGTTTTTATTGATATTACTGGTAGGAGCCTACCATTTGCATAAATCAATTAATAAAGAAAGGCACTTGCACCAACGGCAAAAAAACTTTTTATTATCTGTTACCCACGAGTTAAAATCGCCATTGGCCTCAATTAAATTATTTTTGCAAACCATTCAAAAGCGCGATCTTAATCGCGAGCAGCGCATTAATTTTATAGATAAATGTTTGCAGGATATTGAAAGGCTTGATGACCTGGTTGAGAATATGCTCATCGCATCAAAAATCGATAACGAGATGTACTCTTTCCCTAAAGAAGCATTTAATTTTTCGCTGTTGGTTGATAGTGTTGTAAATCGTTTACAGATCAATAAATGCGATGCCAATCAAAAAACCATAAATGCAGAGATAGAACCACATATTGAAATATTGGGCGACAAGTTTACATTGACATCCGTAGTAACAAACCTGATAGAAAATGCTGTTAAATATTCGGCCCCTTGCGAAACCGTTGATGTAAAGTTGTTTAGAAAAAACAATGAAGTACATTTATTGGTAGCCGACCATGGCATAGGCATAGCCGATTCGGAAAAGCTGCATATATTTGATAAGTTTTACCGTGTAGGTAACGAAGATACCCGCAATACTAAAGGTACAGGTTTGGGCTTATTTATTGTAAAACAAGTTTTAGACAAGCACGAAGCTAGTATAAATATCAGGGATAACCGCCCAAAGGGAAGTGTGTTTGAAGTAGTTTTCGGGTAAAAATTTAACCATAAAAAACAAAAATAAAATGCCGACTAAAAAAAGAATTTTACTGGCAGAAGATGAAGAGCATTTACTCGAAGCCATCAAACTTAACCTTGAACTGGAAGGTTATAAAGTGTCAACAGCAACTAACGGAAAAAAAGCACTGCAAATATTTAAAGAGGAGCGCTTTAACCTGGTTATATTGGATGTAATGATGCCTGAGATTGATGGCTTTGTGGTTGCCGAAACTATCAGACTGGAAAACTCTGAAGTTCCGATTATGTTTCTTACTGCCAAAAACACCAACGAAGATAAAATTGCTGGCCTTAAAAAAGGCGCAGATGATTATTTAACCAAACCCTTTAACCTGGAAGAGTTAATACTCCGTGTAAATAACCTGGTTAAACGCAGTCTGAAAGGCGATGACCTGAAAGAGTTTAACAGCTATAAAATTGGCGATAAAATCATCCACTTCAACTCGTTTGAACTGGTAAACGGCGATGGTTCAATAACTCCTTTAACTAAAAAGGAAACCATGCTGTTAAAGCTTTTAATAGAACGCCGTAATGATGCCGTATCGCGAGAGCAAATACTCGAAACCGTATGGAACTATGATGTTTACCCATCAACACGTACTATTGATAATTTTATTTTGACCTTCCGTAAGTATTTTGAACCCGACCCTAAAAGCCCGGTTTATTTTCATTCCATAAGAGGGGTAGGATATAAGTTTACCGATAACCAGCATTAATGTTTACAAACCAGGCACGGATATTAGTTATTTGCATATTTGCGGCGTTGTTTGGTTTTTTTGTATATCAGCATACTTATGAACTTGCCTCGGCGGCGATCGTATTTATTTTGTTGCTGGTATGGGGATATTTTAAAGAAGGGCCAATAATTTTAGCTGCAAAATATTACCATGCCAATGACTTTGAACATGCCGAAGCCTTGCTTTTGCAAATTCATAAGCCAGAATGGTTGAGCAAAAAACGGCGTGGTTTTTACGAATTTATGTGGGGTGGTATTTGTTTAAAAAGGAATGATTTTGTACAGGCCGAAACGCATTATGAATTAGCCGCTAAATACCCATTACGGTCGGCTAATGACCATGTGGCGGCTTTGGTGCATGTGGCAAACCTGGGGCTCAGGAAAAATAATTTTGAAAAGGCCGAGGCATATTTAAAATTAGCTACCCGGGATGAAGAAAAAATAAGTGCAAAAATGAAAGAAGTTATTGCAAGGTTAGAAAAAGAACTAAAAACACGTAAGGTAAATTAATTACGCGCTTACTTAAAATAATATGAAGGACTCTTTATTTATAAAAGCTGCATTTTCTGAAAAAACCGAACGCCCACCTGTATGGATGATGCGTCAGGCCGGACGTTTTATGAAAGAATATTGGGATATAAAAAACAAGTATTCTTTTTTGGAAATGTGCAAAACGCCAGAACTGGCTGCAGATGTAACCATGTTACCTGTAAACTTACTGGGTATTGATGCCGCTATATTATTCTCTGATATTTTAGTTACCGGCGAGGCAATGGGCGGTCAGTTGAGCTTTAACCAGGGCGTAGGCCCTAAGTTTGCAAACCCGGTTAGAACGCAGGCAGATGTAGACAACCTGCAAACAGAAGTGGGCGATAAGTTGCAATATGTTGCCGATGCTATTAAAGTAATACAGCAACGTTTAAATGGCAAGTTGCCTTTAATAGGTTTTGCAGGTGCACCTTTTACCGTAATGAGTTATTTGGTTGAAGGAGGATCATCAAAAGATTTTAAACTGACTAAGCTGATGCTGCATAACCAACCGCAGCTGGCACATCAGTTATTATCAAAAATTGCTACGGTAACTGCCAATTATCTAAACCTGCAAATTGCTGCCGGTGTAAACGCCGTTCAAATATTCGACAGCTGGGCACAAGCTTTGGCATGGGATGATTATAAGGAATTTTCGCACCAATATATTGTGGAGATAATTAGCAAGCTTAACCGCAAGGATGTCCCGGTTATATCGTTTTGCAAAGGAAGTTCGGTTTTTGCACCTCTAATGGCTGAAGCTAAACCAGATGTAATTTCCATTGATTGGAACGTTGATCTTTTAGATATAAAACAACGCTTACCAACGGGTATGGCCGTTCAGGGGAACCTTGACCCACATATTTTGTATGCTGATAAAAAGGTGATCAAACAACGAATCCATAAATTGTTTGACCGCATGCGCGATGAGCCTGGGTTTATATTTAACCTTGGCCACGGCATTATGCCAGATATCCCGTTTGATAATGTAAAATACGCTATAGAAGTTGTAAAAGAATATAACTATTTAACAGTTTAGTTTAGAGTTCTATAATGTACGATTACGTAAAATCAATACACATTATATTTGTAGTAAGCTGGATGGCTGGGCTGTTTTATATAGTGCGTTTATTTATTTACCATACAGAGGCTCAGGACAAACCCGAGCAGGAGCGTAAAATACTCTCTGCCCAGTTCGAGGTGATGGAACGAAAGCTCATGCACATCATCACAACTCCTGCCATGTTACTTACCGTAATAGCTGGATTGTTAATGTTGTATCTTAACCCTTATTTATTACAGCAACCCTGGATGGAAGTTAAACTATGCTTTGTAGTTGCATTGATAGCTTATCATTTTATTTGCCAAACCAAAATGCAGCAAATGCGAAAAGGTATATATATGTGGACATCCACTCAACTTCGTATCTGGAACGAGGTTGCCACTGTTTTTTTATTCGCCATAGTTTTTTTAGCCGTGCTAAAAAACGCGGTGAACTGGATGTACGGCGTAATTGGCCTGGTGGTGTTCAGCATGATCATTATGTCGGCAGTTAAAATATACAAGTATTATAGGGTTAAGAAGTAGTTTTTCGGCACTACGTCTCAACCCATTCTTAACGCGTGTTACAGGTATCCATTTTTGCATTTTTTTCTATAGCTCGTGCAACCATTTTTAGCTATATCTCATCTTACATTTAAATGATGTTTTTGGAACATACCTATACCATACCAGAACTTATAAACGGCTGCCTAAACAACAAGCCTAAAATGCAGGAAATGCTTTATAAGCAATTTGCTGCAAAAATGTTGGGTGTTTGTATGCGTTATGCTACCGATAAAATGGAGGCTGAAGATATGTTGCAAAATGGGTTCGTTAAAATTTTCAATAAGTTGGGTGATTTTAGAGGCGAGGGCTCATTTGAGGGCTGGATACGAAGAATAATTGTGCATACATCAATTGAATATTACCGCAAACATCATAAAATGATGCAGACTGTTGAGTTTGAAACCGCGGGTGAGGAGCAATCAGTAGCTCCTCTTGCGGTATCAAATTTAGGAGTACAGGATTTGCTTATCTTAATACAACAACTTTCTCCGGGGTATAAATTAGTGTTTAATTTATATGCTATAGATGGTTATTCGCATAAGGAGATCAGCGAAATAGTAGGTATTACCGAAGGTGCTTCCAAATCACAATTATCAAGGGCAAGGACAATATTAAAAGAACGTATTTTAAAAATGGAGGGAAAGCGATATGAAAATGTCGGATAAAGATTTTGATCAGTTGTTTAATTCAAAACTGACGGATTTAGAAATTGAACCATCAGCAAAAGTTTGGAGCAATATTAATAACGATTTGAGTAATAAAGCAGCGGGCAAAAAAAAGGCTATTCCTTATATGCGCATCGCGGCTGCAATTATAGCAATTATGGGAGTGTCATTGTTTTTTATCAGGCCGGATACAGAAAAAATTAAATTACATGGGCCGGATACTAATAGTGTAATTGAACACACATCCGTAAAGTCTTCAAACCCATCGGGTTTGTCATCATCTAATAATATAATTATAACACCTGAGGATAATATCGAAATTAAACACATTGTTCAATCATATAAACATTTAACAAAGCATAATAAAGATGTTAATGCTCCTGTAATTTCAAAACCGGTTGATTCGGTTCAGTACGTGGCTGTATCAGATCCAAATCAAGCAATTGATATTCATAGTAAAACAAGTATGCAAAATAGTATCACAACCACCATTATGTATGCACCTGTTTCATCCAATAATGATAAAGCTATACAACCTGTTGGATTAAAAAGCCAGGCGCAAAATATAGTTGCGAAACCAAAAGGGAAAAAAATACGCAGCCTGGGCGATTTGCTGAATGTTGTAATTGCTAAAGTTGATAAACGCGAAGATAAAATTATCGAGTTTACTGATAGCGGGGACGATGATACATTCAACATATCAGGTGTAAACCTCGGCCTGATAAAAGTTAAAAAAGAAAATTAATTTAACCTGAATAACATGAAACATATCCTTATTACTGCAGTACTTTGCGGTGTATTTATGGGGTCGTTTGCCCAAAAAACTAAAACAGATACGCTAGTTAAAGACACTACCATTGATAAAAAAAGCAAGCATGGCATTAGTGTAACCATAGGGGGCGACCGTAATACAGTCCACGTAAGTGTCAATAAAAAAGATACGGTTAGTCACGCTGCATCTAAGGATTCGGGGTTCTCCATCGGGTTGACTTTTTCTAAATTTGATCTGGGGCTTGTTACTTTGGTTGATAACGGTAGTTTTTCCTTATCGCCACAGAATAGTTTTTTAAGTTATAATACTTGGAAAACCAGTACTGTAGGCTTTGATGTATGGCGATTTGGATACAGTTTCACACCTAAATTTAAGATAAGCCTTGCGGCTGGGTTTGATTGGACTTTGATAAGGCTTCAAAAAGACATTACCATTTTAGCCGACCAACCAACATTAACCTACCGGGTTGATAATATACACTATACTAAAAATCGTTTCTCTGCCAGTTACTTACATGTTCCATTATATTTTGATTATAGAAGCAATCCGGATAAAAATGGTAATCGATTTTATTTTATCGCATCGCCCGAAGTGGGTTTTCTGCTTAATGCAATGGTGAAGCAAAAAAGTAATGAAATGGGAAAGAAGAAAGCATGGAATGATTATCATTTTGCTCATTTCCGTTATGGTGCTGCTTTGCACTTGGGTTACGGTAATGAGGGCATATTTTTTAAATATTATTTTAACGATACTTTTGAAAATAGCCCCGCTCAAAATGGTTTAAAAATCTTTTCTTTCGGATTTACCTCGGGTTTTTAAGCAACTATTTGTTTTCATCGGGACGGAAAATGCAATAAACTTTTTTGAGTTTTATTGTATATTTACCCTATGGAGCATGAACATTTCCTGGATGCTGTATCCTTAACAAAAAATTACAGTGAAAATAAGGAGTCAGGAGTAAACAGTATTACAATTTCTATCCCCGAAGGGAAAATAACAGCCGTAGTTGGCGAGAGTGGAAGTGGAAAAAGTACTTTGCTTAAATTGCTTTACGGCCTGTTAACACCCGATGAAGGTGAAGTTTTTTTTAAGGGTGAGCTGGTAATTGGACCTATCCAGAAATTGATTCCCGGTCATGATAAAATGAAAATGGTTACCCAGCATACCGACGATTTGAATTGGTTTGCTACTGTTTGGCAAAATGTATCCTCCTTGTTGTCCAATACAGATTTAGATTATAAACAAACAGAAACAGAAAAAGCTTTAAAGCAACTGCGTGTATATGATTTAAGAGATCAGCGGGTTGCAGATTTAAGTGGCGGCGAAAAGCAGCGCGTAGCTATAGCTAAAGCATTAATAACCCACCCCGAAGTATTGTTTTTGGATGAGCCTTTTAATCAGGTTGATGCCTCATTTAGAGAAGGCTTACAACAAAATATCCGTGAGATAGTTAAAGAAACCGGTTTGACAGTTGTACTTGTATCGCATGACCCATCTGAAGTGCTCTCTATGGCTGATGAACTGATTGTTTTGAAAAGTGGCGAGATAGTAGAATCGGGTAAGCCCGAAGATTTGTATGAACAGCCTAAAATGCTTTACACCGCGCAAATATTAGCACATTGTTCGGTGTTAACAAAGGAAGAAGCTCAGGTTTGTGGTATCAGTGCAGAGCGGGGTACGATAGCGGTTAACCCGGAATATATTGAGGTTGTTGTAAGCCGATGGGGTAAAAAGGAATGGACTGTAAAGCAAGTTTTATTTAAAGGTTTTTTTGAGGAGTTATTGATAGAAAAAGATATCGCAAGGCTACGGGTTTTAAACCTCGAAAAAGGCAAATACCCCGAAGGATCTAAAATTAATATCAAAATCAATAAGCACCTGGAATACGGGCAGTGGAAAAAGTAATTGTATTGATTTGACAATTTTTAAAATTGCCAAATCAGCACATTTTTATACTAAATACTCAAACAGCGTTTGATCGCGGTTTAACTCTTTAAAGTCAAAACGATAAAACTCCATCCTTTCTAATAATGATGGATAATCATCCGCCGATTTTAGTTCAATACCTATTAAGGCCGGGCCGCTTTCGCGGTTAGTTTTTTTGATAAACTCAAATCGTGTAATATCATCAAACGGGCCCAATACATCATTCACAAATATTTTTAAGGATCCGGGCCTTTGCGGGAAGCGTACTATAAAATAATGCTTCAATCCTTCATACAATAAAGATCGCTCCTTAATTTCCTGCATGCGCTCAATATCATTATTACCGCCACTAATAATGCACACTACCTTTTTTCCTTTGATCTTTTCCTTATAAAAATCAAGTACAGCAACTGATAAGGCACCGGCCGGTTCAACCACTATGGCGTCTTCGTTGTATAGTTTGAGTATGGTTGAGCATACTTTACCTTCTGGAACAACAAGCATGTCATTTAAAACTTCCTGACATATTTTATAGGTTAATTGACCTACCCTTTTTACCGCGGCTCCATCAACAAACTTGTCTATCTGCGGTAATGTAATAGGCTCATGCGCCTCAAATGCTTTCACCATTGATGGGGCACCAGCGGGTTCAACACCAACCAACAGTATTTCTGGTTTTTGTTCACGTAAGTACGATCCAGTACCTGATGCCAGGCCACCACCACCCACAGGCATAATTACAACCTCAACATCTGGCAGATCTTGTAGTATCTCAACGCCAACTGTTCCTTGTCCTTCAATCGTATGGTAATCGTCAAAAGGGGGTACAAATGTCATGTTATTGGCTTTAGTATAGGCTAAAGCTTCTACCAGGCAATCATCAAATGTATCACCTGTCAATATGATCTTAATTTTACCTGCGCCAAACATCTCTGTTTGTTTTACTTTTTGTTTAGGCGTAATTTCGGGCATAAAAATTACACCCAATGTATTTAAATGATTGCAGGAATATGCAAACCCTTGCGCATGATTGCCCGCGCTGGCACAAACTACGCCACGGCTCAGTTCATCAGCACTAAGCTGACTGATTTTGTTATACGCTCCACGTAGTTTATATGACCGTACGATCTGCAGATCTTCGCGCTTTAAATATATCTCGCATTCGTATTTTTCGGATAAACCCGGATTAAATTCAAGCGGAGTATGTTTAACTATATTTTTGAGCCGATTATATGCCGATTCAAAATCCAGTTTAGGTTTAGTTTCAGTAGCCATCTACACTAATCGTTATGATTGTTTAACCAATCGTTGTGAAACCAATAAATTCAGATCTTCGTCGTTGATGTCCAGTTTACCATCAGCAAGGGTTAAAAAGAGCTGGTAAACTTCGTTAAGTTCGCTCTTATCTAAATTATAACCTAAACGCTCCAGGTGAAACTTTAAAGCGTGGCGGCCGCTGCGTGCCGTTAATACAATTGTAGCACTTGGGAAACCTACATCTTCGGGTTTGATGATCTCATAATTCTCCCGGTTCTTTAAAAAGCCATCCTGATGGATGCCAGAGCTATGCGCAAACGCGTTAGACCCAATAATAGCCTTATTAGGCTGTACTGGCATACGCATCTGGCTGCTCACCATGTTGCTTATCTCGTAAAAATTGCGGGTATTAATAGTGGTGCTTAAGTTTAGGCCGAGGTGCGTTTTTAGGATCATTACCACCTCTTCCATTGAGGTATTACCAGCGCGTTCGCCAATGCCGTTAATAGTGCACTCAACCTGGCGCGCGCCGTTTTGAAGGCCGGCTATAGAGTTGGCAGTAGCTAAACCCAGGTCATTATGGCAATGCACAGAGATTATGGCTTTATCAATGTTTTTTACGTTCTCTTTAAGATAACGGATTTTTGAACCATATTGGTCGGGCAGGCAGTAGCCATTAGTATCGGGGATGTTCACCACGGTAGCACCGGCAGCAATAACAGATTCAACCATTAATGCCAGGTATTGAATATCTGCCCGGCCGGCATCTTCCGCATAAAATTCTATATCCTCCACAAAACGTTTGGCGTATTTTACAGCATCTACTGCACGGGCAAGGATCTCTTCGCGCGTGCTGTTAAACTTGTATTTAATATGCATGTCTGACGAGCCGATACCGGTATGTATGCGCGGGGTTTTAGCGTACCGCAATGCATCAACGGCTACATCAATATCACCCCGGTTAGCACGGGTTAGGGCGCATATGGTGGGGTGTTGAACCGCCTTTGATATTTCCACAACGCTTTGGAAATCACCGGGGCTGGATATTGGAAATCCGGCTTCGATGATATCAACACCCAGGTTTTCCAGTTCCCTGGCGATCTCGATCTTTTCGGGTGTGGTTAATTGGCATCCCGGTACTTGTTCACCATCGCGAAGGGTGGTGTCGAAAATGTATATGTGGTTCGGATCGTGTAACATATATTTTGGATTTTAGATGTAAGACATCAGATATAAGACCTCTGCCCTTTTATCCCCGTCAATTTTAATTCTTATATTATTTAATTTTTTATTTAATGTCTTATTAGAATTTTTCGCATATCTCCTATCTGACATCTTATATCTACTCTTTTATAGCTATAAATCGTAATCTTTTATAATCAGCAAACCATTGCCCATGTTCACAATAATCAGGGCGCAATAGCTCGGTGATCTCATTCATTATTTGTTGTTTTTCAGCCTCGGGTATACCTGCAAAATAAGGTTCGCCAAACATGGTTAGCCATTTAGTAACACCTTGATCACCATCCTGCAAAGGTGTTTTACGGTCGAAGTGAACTGCAAAGGTTACCCTAAAACCATTATTCTCCAGCTCATGTGTATATTCACCTAACCCGGGGAAACGCCATAACTTGGTCTCAGCTTGTTTACTATATCCATGTTTTATCAATATCTTTTTAGTGGCGTTAATTAATAACGCCGTATTGCCTTTTCCTCCCATTTCTACTACCAACCTGCCACCGGATTTGAGATTTTCATAAGCACATTTCATCATCGCATCATGATCTTTTACCCAATGTAATACCGCGTTTGAAAATATGGCATCAAATGGTTTATCAAAATGAAAATCGCTGGCATCGGCAACAGCAAAGTTTACTTCCGGATAGTTGATCTTCGCCTGTTCGATCATTTCGGGCGAAAAATCAATTCCGGTTACGTCAGCATCCAGGCTTTTTATTTGTTGGGTTAAATAACCTGTACCGCAACCCAGATCCAAAACGCGCTCACCCGGTTGCACATCTAGCAATTCCAATACGTTTTCTCCGTATTGAAATACAAAAGCGTGCTTTTGATCGTATAGTTCAGCGTTCCATTTCATTTTTTTGATATATATAAGTATTTAGTATCAAGTAATTAGTATCAAGTATGAAAGCCTATTAATTGTAAACTGTAATAAGTAGCAGATACAAGTCTCACTACTCAATACTAACTACTCACTACTAAATTGACACTGTTTCTTTTAAATATTGTAATACTTTTTGGCCCATTTCTTTGGTGCCTAATATTTTTGTTTTGTCGGTATGGGCATCGGCAATATCGCCGGTGCGGTAACCTGCTTTTAAGGTTTGATCAATAGCAGTTGTTATTCTTTGGGCTTCTTCCTTTAATCCAAAGCTGATCTCCAGCATTAACGCTACTGATAGGATAGAGGCCAGCGGATTGGCTTTGTTCTGACCTGCAATATCATGTGCAGAGCCGTGTATCGGCTCAAAAAAGCCTGTCCCATCGCCAATTGAGGCAGATGCCAGCATTCCCATTGAGCCTGCTATTTGCGATGCCTCATCAGTTAAAATATCCCCGAAAAGGTTTGCTGTTAATACCACATCAAACTTTTTAGGGTTTTTAACTAGCTGCATAGCGGCATTATCAATAAACATGTGCTCAGTTTCAACATCAGGATAGTTTTTGGCTATCTCCTGAACTACCTCGCGCCATAAGCGTGATGATTCAAGTACGTTGGCTTTATCTACCGAGCATAATTTTTTACTTCTTACACGGGCAGCCTCAAATGCTTTGATGGCAATACGCTCAATCTCATAACGATGGTATATCATCAAGTCAGAAGCGGTGTTACGGTCCTCAGATCGTGTTTTTTCGCCAAAATAAACATCGCCTGTTAACTCGCGGAAGAACAAAATATCTGTTCCTTTCAAAATTTCAGGTTTCAGGCTCGATGCATCCAGTAGCTCGTCAAAAAGAACGATAGGGCGTAAGTTAGCGTATAGCCCTAATTCTTTCCGTATTTTCAATAAACCCTGCTCCGGGCGAATTTTTGCAGACGGGTCATTATCATATTTAGCATGGCCAACCGCGCCAAACAGAATCGCGTCGCTGGCTTTTGCTTTCGCCAGGGTATCGTCAGGCAATGGGTTCCCGGTTGCTTCAATAGCAGCGTGCCCCATTAATGCACCATCAAATGTAAAGTCGTGGCCATATTCAGCCGCGATGTTTTCTAGCACAGCTTTACCCCAGGTTGTTACCTCCGGGCCAATGCCATCACCAGGTATTACTAATATGTGTTTTTTTATTCCCATTGTTATCGTTCATTAGTTGATCGGTTAGTGAATTAACTGTTCAAATCTTCACCTTCAACTTTACTTTATGCTTTTGTTTCAAATTCTTCTATCAGATGCTTTTTGCTCAAAATGTAATCAATGTCATCATAGCCATTAATTAAACAGGCCTTTTTGTATGGATTAATTTCAAATTCTTCTTGCTCGGCTGTAACGGTTAGCTTGATAAGCTGTTTTTCAAGATCAACCTCAATTTCGGTATGCGGATCGGTTTCTACGGCAGTAAAGATCGTTCGCAAAAAAGCATCGCTTACTTGTATAGGCAATAGGCCATTGTTAAGCGCGTTACCCTTAAAAATATCTGCGAAGAAACTGCTTACAACTACATCAAACCCATAATCGGCTATGGCCCAGGCGGCGTGCTCTCGGCTACTGCCGCAACCAAAGTTTTTGCCTGCCACCAATATTTTGCCGCTATATAATGGATTATTTAATACGAAATCTGTTTTTGGATTATCGTTCTCATCAAAACGCCAATCGCGGAAAAGGTTATTACCAAAACCTTCCCTGGTTGTAGCCTTCAAAAAGCGCGCAGGTATGATCTGGTCAGTATCGATATTTTCGATATGTACCGGAACCACGGTTGAATGTAAGTGTTTAAATATTTTTGTTGCCATCAATATCAGTATTTAGTTGTTAGCATTTAGTGATTAAATAGGGGGTCACTAAATTTTTATTGTTTCGTAATGTTCAACTGTTGGAAACGGGTCATAAAAATGATGCAATAGCTTTTTCCATTCCCCGTACTCCTTAGAACCACGGAAACCTTCTGTATGGTCTGTTAATTTATTCCATTGAACCAGCAATATAAACCGGCTTGTGTTTTCAATACATCGTTGTAACTGATGCGAAATGTAGCCTTGTATTTTACTGATCAATCCACCGGCTTGTTCAAAAGCTTTGATAAAGCTGTCTTCCTGTCCGGGAATTACGTTCAATATGGCTACTTCAAGTATCATGTTAGGCGTTTTCCAGTTCCAACATTTCCCTCACATCAGTTATACAACCAGTAATGGCCGCGGCCGCCGCTGTTAAGGGGCTAGCTAAAAAAGTACGTGAATTAGGGCCTTGCCTGCCTTCAAAATTTCTGTTTGAAGTAGAAACGCAATATTTTCCGGCTGGTATTTTATCCTCATTCATGCCTAAACATGCGCTGCAACCGGGTTCGCGCAAAGCAAAACCTGCTTCAATAAATACCTTGTCCAGCCCCTCGCGGATAGCTTGTTGCTGTACTTGTTTTGAGCCCGGTACTATCCACGCAATAATATGATCGGCCTTGTGCTTGCCTTTAACAAAGGCAGCAACCTGGCGTAAGTCTTCAATTCTGGAATTGGTACAACTTCCTATAAATACATAGTCAATAGCTTTACCTAAAATAGCGGCATCGTCATCAATATCCATATAAGCCAGTGCTTTAGTATATGATGAGCGTTCATCGGTACCAATACTATTGGTTGCCGGTGTTTTTTGTGTTACACCTATACCCATGCCCGGGTTGGTGCCGTAAGTTATCATGGGTTCAATATCGGCGGCATCAAAGGTTAATACCTTATCAAACACAGCGTCATCGTCAGAGTATAGTGTTTTCCAATAGGCTAAAGCTTTATCCCATTCGTTGCCTTTTGGGGCAAACTCACGACCTTTAACATACTCAAATGTAGTCTCGTCGGGAGCAATCAGTCCACCGCGTGCACCCATTTCGATACTCATGTTACAGATGGTCATGCGGCCCTCCATACTTAATGAGCGAATGGTGTCGCCTGCATATTCAACAAAATAGCCCGTACCACCAGCGGCAGATATTTTAGAAATAATGTATAATATAATGTCTTTAGAAGTAACGCCTAAATTTAATTTACCGTTCACTTCTATTTTCATGCGCTTTGGGCGCGATTGTAACAAGCACTGCGTAGCCATAACCTGCTCAACCTGGCTTGTACCTATACCAAATGCAATAGCACCAAACGCACCATGTGTTGAAGTATGGCTATCACCACAAACATAAGTGCATCCCGGCCGGGTGATACCTAACTCGGGGCCAATAACGTGTACAATGCCCTGATAAGGGTGGCCGAGGCCATAAAGCTCAATGCCAAATTCTGCAGAGTTTTTGGTGAGCATATCAACCTGGTAACGTGAAAGGGCTTCTTTAATGGGTAAATGCTGATCAATTGTGGGAACATTATGATCTGCAGTGGCAACGGTTTGTTTTGGCCTGAAAACCGGTAAGCCTCTGTCGCGCAAGCCATCAAATGCCTGCGGACTGGTTACTTCGTGTATGAAATGTGTGTCGATATATAAAACATCAGGAAAGCCCTCGTTCTTACTGACGACATGTGCATCCCATATTTTATCGAATAATGTGTTTCCCATATTATTTTAGTAGTTAGTATCAAGTATCAAGTAGTTAGTACTTAAAGGTTAAGATCTTATCTCAATACCTGATACTAACTACTTGATACTATCTTTAAAAATTAAGCTTCTACCGGTTGGTTTTCTGGGCGTAAGCTGCGTACAGTTTTACCTGCCTGCCATAATTCACTTTCGCGTAGTTCTGCTAATTCAGCATCTAATTTTACACGGTAATCTGGCTGGCTGTTCAAATCAATAGAGCGTTGTGATTCTTTACCTGTAGCAACGCTTTTGTATAATTCTTCGAATACTGGTTTAGTAGCATCACGGAATTTTTTCCACCAATCTAACGCGCCGCGCTGTGCAGTAGTTGAGCAATTAGCATACATCCAGTCCATACCATTTTCTGCTACTAATGGCATTAATGATTGGGTTAACTCTTCAACAGTTTCATTAAAAGCTTCAGATGGAGAGTGGCCATTGCTACGCAATACATCATATTGAGCGGCAAAAATACCTTGAATACAGCCCATTAATGTACCGCGTTCGCCAGTTAAATCGCTATAAACTTCTTTTTGAAAGTTAGTTTCGAATAAATACCCGCTACCAACCGCAATACCTAAAGCAATTACTCTTTCAAATGCTTTTCCGGTTGCATCCTGAAAAATGGCATAACTTGAATTTAAGCCACGGCCTTGCAAGAACATGCGACGCAATGAAGTACCAGAACCTTTTGGAGCTACCAAAAACACATCTACGTCCGCAGGAGGAACGATGCCAGTTTGCTCTTTAAAAGTGATACCAAAACCATGAGAAAAATATAATGCTTTGCCCGGGGTTAAGTGTTTTTTAACAGTTGGCCATATGGCTATCTGAGCGGCGTCGCTCAATAAATAGCAAATAATAGTTCCTTTTTCAAGAGCTTCTTCAATTTCAAAAAGAGTTTCTCCGGGTACAAAACCATCGCGAACAGCCTTATCCCATGATTTTGAATCTTTACGCTGACCAACAATTACGTTGATGCCATTATCTTTTTGATTTAGCGCTTGTCCAGGGCCCTGAACGCCATATCCAATAACCGCTATAGTTTCGTTTTTTAGCACTTCTTGTGCCTTAGCCAACGGGAACTCTTCGCGAGTTACTACATTCTCTTCAGTACCGCCGAAATTTAGTTTTGCCATGATCTTTTTGATTTTTAGATTACACCGATGTTTTATGATCACACCGATTTTGTTATTGATTGATTATTTATTTTATGATTATATTGAATATATTTATTATACAATTATTAACATTTGATGCAAATTACAATACCCGATGCCCAATTTTGTTTTGTTAAAATAAGGTCGGCGCGAGTATCCAGATGGTTTAACAATGCATCTGCTTTTTCAGCATGGCCTTCGGGCCAGTTTGGTTGTGGCAGCATATCGTCGATAAAATAGATGCCACCCTTGTTAAGCATAGCTAAAGTTTCGTTTAACATTTGGTATTTACCCGGCCACGCGTCAGCAAATATAAAATCAAATTTGTTGTTGCTATGGTTAGCTATCCATTCGTTACCATCGGCATATATTAATGTTAAACGGGTATCATGTAATTGTCTTTGCGCAATTGCCAGTACTTGCTGATCATTATCTACTGAAATTAATTGCGACGAATGGTCCATACCATCCAATAGCCACGCTGTAGATAAACCAGTACCGGTGCCCAATTCCAGAAACCTCCCATTTGGCTTTGACGCCGCTAGAGTACGAAGCAACGAGCAAGTCAAAATTTCGGAAGCCATAGAGAAATTGTGTTTCTCCGTGTCTTCCATAATTGCCGCGTAAGCTATGGGTTGGTTTGCTATAATTGATTGATCTATCATTACATGTGAGTTATAAACGATTACATTGTAAATACTTTTTCGCCTTTGTTAAGGTATTCATTTTCAAATACATCTTCACCTGGTTCCAATTGTTCAAACTCACGCAATTTACGGTTAAAGCCATCACTGTTTTTTATAATGGCTACCCTTGCGCTGCGTACAAATTCTATCAGCCCAAAGGGTTGAAGTATTTTAATCAGCTGGTCGGTTTCTTCACGATGCCCGGTTGTTTCAAAAACGGTATAATCTTTACGGATAACCACCGCGCGCGCGCCATTTTCGCGCAGTAAGCGCTCTACGCTTACTTTTTCGGCAATAATATCTGTTGATACCTTATATAGTGCAAGTTCTTGCCATATCACATCTTCGTTGGTATGGTAGTATACTTTTAAAACTTCCACTTGTTTCTCTATCTGGCGGCAAAGCTTGCGAACTACTTCTTCTGCTTCTGTAATTACAATATTGAAGCGGTGAATACTCTCTATCTCTGATGGGGAAGTATTCAGGCTATCGATATTTATTTTACGCCTGGTAAATATGATCGCTATCCGGTTTAATAATCCAATTTGATTTTCCGTATAAACGGTGATGTTGTATTCCTGTTTAGCCTCCGCCCGGCTATCTGCGATAGCGGGTGGGTTTGTAACGGCTTTGTTTTCCTGCATAATATTTCTATTAGATATTATTTATATTAGGATAGTAATTTAACTCCTTTTTGTTCCTGTCCTTTACGGCTCTTAACGCCGCTATTTAAGCCTGATCTCGCTTACACTACAACCCTGCGGAACCATAGGGAATACATTATTTTCTTTAGTAACCATTACTTCTAAAAGGAACGACCCTTTATTATCCAGCATTTGTTTCAATGCCTCTGGAAGGTCGGCACGGTCTGAAATACATTTGCCCGCTATCCCGTAAGCCGCTGCTACGGCAACAAAGTCGGGGCTTTGAATATCCACAAATGAATAACGCCTTTGATTAAACAATTCTTGCCATTGGCGAACCATGCCTAAAAAGCGATTGTTAAGGATAATGATTTTAACGTCAACACCGCTTTGCATAATGGTACCCAACTCCTGTATTGTCATCTGGAAACCACCATCGCCAATAATGGCAACAACAGCACGTTCTGGTGCGCCAAACTTAGCACCAATGGCCGCCGGTAAGGCAAAGCCCATAGTGCCTAAACCACCACTAGTTACATTGCTGCGGGTATGGTTAAGTTTTGCATAACGGCAGGCCACCATTTGGTGCTGGCCAACATCGGTTACAATGATAGCTTCGCCGTGGGTTAATATATTAAGCTGATTGATTACCTCGCCCATGGTCATTTCGCCACTTGTTGGGTTAAGTTCGGTATGAATTACGGCATCAATTTCTTTTTGTTCATAATCCCTAAATAAATTAAGCCATTCGGTATGTTTTTTCTGATCAACCAATTGGGTAAGTAAAGGCAATGTTTCCTTACAATCGCCCCAAACCGGAACCGTTGATTTTACATTTTTGTCTATTTCGGCAGGGTCAATATCCAGATGGATCACTTTAGCCTGTTTTGCATACTTATCTAAACGGCCAGTTACACGGTCGTCAAAACGCATCCCTATAGCGATTAATACATCGCATTCATTAGTTAACACATTAGGGCCGTAGTTACCATGCATGCCCAGCATACCCACGTTTAATTCGTGATCGGTAGGAATTACGCCAGCACCCAAGATAGTCCATGCAGCAGGAATGCCACTTTTTTCTATAAAGGCTTTAAACTCAAGCTCGGCACTACCTAATATTATACCTTGTCCCCATAAAATAAATGGTTTTTTAGCGGCGTTAATTAAAGCGGCAGCCTGCTCAATATAGGTATGCCTAACTATAGGTTTTGGCCTGTAACTACGTATGTGGTTGCAAGGAACATAACCTTCGTAAGCAAATTTCTGTATTTGCGCGTTTTTGGTAATGTCGATCAATACTGGTCCGGGGCGGCCGGTTTTAGCGATATGAAATGCTTTAGCGAGTACTTCCGGAATTTCGGTAGCATCAGTTACCTGGTAATTCCATTTTGTAACGGGAGTAGTGATGTTGATCACATCCGTTTCCTGGAAAGCATCAGTACCTAATAAGTGAGCAAATACCTGCCCGGTTATAACTACCAACGGTGTGCTATCTATCTGCGCATCGGCTAAACCGGTTATCAGGTTTGTTGCACCGGGGCCGCTTGTTGCAAACACAACACCAACCCTGCCCGATGAACGGGCATAACCCTGCCCAGCGTGAATACCACCCTGCTCATGTCTTACTAATATATGCTTTAATTTATCGTTGTAATCGTACAAGGCATCATATATAGGCATAATAGCACCGCCCGGGTATCCAAAAATGGTATCTGTACCTTCGGCAATAAGTGCTTCCAATAGTGCAACCGAGCCGGATACCTCAACAGTTTCCTTTTTTTTGGGCTCTGTTATTATTTCTTGTTGTGCAACTTCCATGTTATTTATATTTCGGATTTCGAATACTCGATTTCGGATTTATTCTTTCTGTTAATTATCTTCCCGGGTTATTATAGTTTACCCTTCTATTCATCAGTTACACAACCCTCTGCGGCGGTACTTACTGATTTAGCATATTTATATAGCAAACCTTTAGTGACTCGCAGCTTAGGCTGTACCCATGCGGCTTTTCTAAGCGCGATCTCCTCATGGCTTAGCATTAAATTAATGCTGTTTGTTTTTATATCAATTTCAATTCTGTCCTCGTCTTTAACCATGCCGATCAAACCACCGTCAAATGATTCGGGAGTAATGTGGCCCACTACAAAGCCGTGTGTGCCTCCGGAGAAGCGGCCATCAGTTATCAAGGCTACAGAGCTACCTAAGCCTGCGCCAAATATGGCCGATGTTGGTTTAAGCATCTCGGGCATGCCAGGCGCGCCTTTAGGGCCAACGTTTGTAATAACTACTACATCACCGGCTTTAACCTTGCCGCTTTGTATGCCATGTATTAGTTCAAATTCGCCATTAAAAACACGGGCGGGGCCTTCAAAACGTTCGCCTTCTTTACCACTTATTTTGGCAACGCTACCACCTTCGGCAAGGTTTCCGTATAGTATTTGTAAATGACCCGTTGCCTTAACCGGTTTTTCTGCCGGTAGTATGATTTTTTGTGTATCGAAATCAAGTTCGGGTACTGATGCTAGATTTTCGGCAATGGTTTTACCGGTTACTGTAAGGCAATCGCCATGTAACCAACCTTGTTTTAAAAGGTATTTCATTACCGCTGGTACACCGCCAACCTTATGCAGGTCTTCCATCATGTATTTTCCACTCGGCTTCATATCTGCCAATACGGGGATACGATCGCTTATGGTTTGAAAATCATCCTGTGTTAAAGGTACGCCCACACTTTTAGCCATCGCTATCATATGCAATACCGCGTTGGTTGAGCCACCCAATACCATAATCACCACTATCGCGTTCTCAAATGCCTGCCTTGTCATGATGTCAGATGGTTTAATATCTTTTTCCAGCAAAATGCGAATAGCCTTACCTGCTGCTAAACATTCTGCTTTTTTATCGTCGCTTAACGCTGGATTAGAGGAAGAATATGGCAAACTCATACCTAATGCCTCTATAGCCGCGGCCATTGTATTGGCGGTATAAATACCACCGCAGGCGCCGGCACTTGGGCAGGCATTTTTTATAATTTCTCTAAAATCAATTTCACTGATCTGGCCGGCTATTTTTTTACCTAAGGCTTCAAATGCCGATACAATATTTAAGTCTTCGCCTTTATAATGGCCCGGTTTAATAGTACCACCGTATACCATAATAGATGGGCGGTTTAACCTACCCATTGCCATTATTGAACCTGGCATATTTTTATCGCATCCCGGTAAAGTAATTAACCCATCGTAATATTGAGCACCACATACCGCTTCTATAGAATCGGCAATAATATCCCTGCTTACCAACGAGTAACGCATACCTTCGGTGCCATTGCTCATGCCATCGCTTACGCCTATGGTATGAAAAATAAGGCCTACCAGTTTTTCATCCCAAATACCTTGTTTTACTATTTTGGCCAGATCATTAAGGTGCATGTTACAGGTATTGCCATCATAGCCCATGCTTGCCACGCCAACCTGCGCTTTTTTCATATCCTCGTCCGTAAGGCCAATTCCATATAACATGGCTTGCGCGGCTGGCTGGGTCGGATCGGCAGTTAAAGTTTTGCTATACCTGTTCAATTCTGTTGCCTCAATAATATCTGTTGTAGAACTCATATTTAATAGATAGTAGTTAGAATTTAGTTTTTACAAAAAAGACGCCTTCACTTTTTGTGGGAAGGCGTCTTTCTCAATTTTTTATATTTATTGTTTATAACGCTTCCATGTATTTACAGGTAATAGTACCAGCACATTTTGAACACCCAAAATTTGCAACAAAAAATTATCCAGATTAATTGAAGTTAACCGGTATAAATTGATTGTTTTATGTGTAAATTTTTTGCTCATTGACTGTTTAAAATCTATATATGTAAGTTAGGTACTTAGTGTTAAACTAACAATACCCGATGGAATATTTTTTAAATTAGTATATAATTTTGTTTTTTAATATATTTAAGTATTTTGTATTGATTTATTAAATGAAATCAAACTTTTAAATTGTATACCGTATACCAAAGTTAGTTTTGGTATACGGTATACAAAAAATGTATTTTGAATAAAACGGAAAATTCTGCCTGAAAAGGAGCATGGTTCCAAAAAATTTAAGATTTTTTACTACAAAAAAGGCCTCTCCATCTGATTAATGAAGAGGCCTTTTTTATGCTGAATGTTATTATAGCCTAGCGATGGTGTACGCCTTCTGCAAGTACAATTACTTTATTGTTCAGTACTTCAACAACACCACCTTTAACCAGATAAACATCTTCGTGTCCGGCATTGCGAACGATCAGTTTTCCATCTTCCAACGTGGAAATGATGGGGGCGTGATTGTTTAATATTTCGAAAGATCCCTTGGTGCCCGGTACGGTTACTGATTTAACCTCGCCTTCAAAAACTTTTTTATCGGGAGTAAGAATTTCTAAATTCATTTTTGTTTTAGATATGAGATCTGAGATGTAAGATATGAGCTGCTGCTCGCACTAACTTTCTCCAACCTGTTTATTCAAATGTGAGATACAAGTTTTATACCTCACATTTATATGCTCAATTCTTAATTATTAGCTTCTGCTAATAATTTTTTACCTTTTTCAATAGCATCTTCAATAGTACCAACCAGGTTAAATGCTGCTTCGGGGTATTCATCAACTTCGCCGTCCATAATCATATTAAAGCCTTTAATGGTGTCTTTAATATCAACCAACACACCTTTTAAGCCAGTAAATTGCTCAGCTACGTGGAATGGTTGTGATAAGAAACGTTGCACACGGCGTGCGCGTGTTACTACTAACTTATCTTCTTCAGATAGCTCGTCCATACCGAGGATAGCAATAATATCCTGTAATTCTTTGTAGCGTTGCAGTGTTTCTTTTACGCGTTGGGCGGTATTGTAATGCTCATCACCTAAAACAACAGGGTTCAAAATTCTTGAAGTTGAATCCAATGGATCCACCGCGGGGTATATACCTAATTCGGCAATTTTACGCGACAAAACAGAGATCGTCGTCACCAGCAACAGAGCGCCATCGGGCA
>JANXTT010000045.1 GCA_025352225.1 Mucilaginibacter sp.
CTGCTCATGGCGGAATTCGCGGTAACCAAAATATTTATGCAGTGCCTCGGCGGTAGTCATTAGTAATAGGTTTATAAAAGTAATGTGGCAAAGTTAAGCAGTGCGATGCCTTTTGAATGTATTTTTTCAAAGAACTTTAACAGGGTTTCTCACGAACCGGTATTAACAGTTAAAGATAGCTACAATACAGGCTGGATTAGTCTCATGGCATTGAGACTGATGTATTATTGGAGAGGGTATCTAAGCCTAAATGTCGTTATTAGATGTTAATGGGTTATAAATGCAGTCTAAAAACAAATAACAGAAAACATTTTGTCTTTTGTCACATCATATTTAATATGTAAATCACCCTTATTCTCTTCGGGGATGTATACTAATTTATACTCATCTGACGATAGAAATTTTTTTATATCAGTTAATTTTATGTTTTCAATTGACTTGTATTCATGTTGGAGAGCAATTTCATATATGTATAAATTAGCTATTTGATCCTTATTACAGCTTACATCAAATGATATATTCACATCACTTGCTTTTAATTTTATGGCTCCATTTAAAAAGTGATCACTTAATAAATAAAATCCAGAAAATTCAGTTTCACACCAAAATTTTATAGGCATATTAGTAGCGTTTGTGATTTTTATTTTAAAGCCAATACTTGTTCCTTGGCTTATACCGATTGTATCACAGTTTACCGTAATGCTTTTTATTTTTAAAACAATGGTTTGCGGCTTTTTGCAACTAATACACACTGTAGTAATCAAAAAAACTAGAAATATTATTTTGCTATTGGTTTTCATTATATAGCTATAATGTTGTGTATTTTTATCTGTAAAATTATCTTCTCTATCGGGCTTGTTACAAGGCTCACTTCTTGTCCACACTGTACCTGCCCGGGCCCACAAAAACTAACCCTGCAAAAACCACAGCGTCCTCAATGGCATGCGATGCATCCTGTAAGCTGCCGCCAGTACGCAGGTGCATACAAGCCGCTACAATCATGGTGATTAGTAACAGTAAACACACCGGCCTAAAGGCCAGCCCAATTACCAGTAAAAAGCCGCCAAAGGTTTCGGAGCAAGCGGCCATAAACCCCCAGAATTGCGGTAAAAAATGGATGCCTACATGTTTTGTAGCACTGCCTATTTCGGCCCATTTGGCTGGGCCGCCTAAAACCTGCGGATAGCCATGGTACAAAAACATAATACCTAAACCAACGCGGATAACAAGCAACCCGAAGTTTCGGTAATTGCCTAGTTGTGATAATATTGCCATAGCTTCTAAATATATTTTGCGATAGTATGCTGTTCGTTAATGGCTAAATTTAAGGCTTTTCCGAATACCAGCGCGCGGTTATCCGGGATATGCCCGGCCGGAAAATCAAAACATACCGGGTAATCATATTCGCTTACCGCTTCCATTATGATCTGTTCAACCGTTTGGCCAAAAGGGATATCGTTATCTTTCACTTCGCTAAAGCGTCCAACTACCAAGCCGGCAAGGTTCTTTAGTTTCCCCGCGCGTTTTAGGGTGCGTACCATACGGTCAACGGCGTATAGGTATTCTCCAACATCTTCAATAAAAAGGATCTTATCATCATAACTAAAATCTGACGCGGAGTTTAACACAGCCACTAGTAAACTTAGGTTACCGCCTATTAAGGTTTCTTCGGCACTCCCCGGGCGATTTATACTATGGGATTTAAATTCGTACGTAAGCTCTTCGCCAAAAAAGGCCTTTCGTAAAGTTTCTAACGATGTTGATGAACCGTCTTGTATGTTTACCGGCATTTGCCCGTGAATGGTTTGGATGCCGTAATTGGCATGGATATGCGCATGCAGCACAGTAATATCGCTAAAGCCGGCTATCCATTTCGGGTGTTGTACGAAGTGGCTAAAATCCAACTCGTCTATTATGCGGATGGTACCATAACCACCCCGAGCAGCTATAATGGCCTTAATGCTGTCATCATCCAAAAAACGCTGCATATCACGGGCGCGAAAATTATCATTCCCCGCAAACTGGTGGTACGACGCGTTAACGGTTTCGCCTAAAACCACTTCTAACCCCCATGATTGGAGCAGGGCAATGGCATCCGTCATTGGTCGTGGTAGTTTTTTGGCGGGGCAGACTATGGCAATTCTATCGCCCTTTTTTAAATATGGTGGAGTTATGCTCATAATAATTGGTTAAATCAGCACTGTTCACATGGCAAATTGATATATCTTTGCCAAATTAACTAATATCCTATAATTATTACTTTGGAAGCTGATAAATTTAAAAGATATACCGTAACCGCCGCTTTACCTTATACAAACGGGCCGGTACATATTGGCCATTTAGCGGGCGTATACGTGCCTGCCGATATTTATGTGCGTTACCTAAAAGCTAAAGGAAAAGACGTGATTTTTGTTTGCGGATCTGACGAGCATGGTGTACCCATTACCTTAAAAGCTAAAAAGGAAGGCATTACACCGCAGCAGGTTGTTGATAAGTACCATCGTATTATTGGTGATTCGTTCCGTGATTTTGGGATCGGGTTTGATATTTATCACCGCACATCATCAAAAACCCATCACGAAACAGCCTCGGCGTTTTTTAAGGACCTCTATGATAAAGGTGTTTTTACCGAAGAGGTAACTGACCAATATTTTGACGAAAAGGCAAATCAATTTTTGGCAGACAGGTATATTACCGGCACCTGCCCGGTATGCGGCAACGAAAATGCCTATGGCGACCAATGTGAGCGTTGCGGTTCATCGCTAAATCCAACAGATCTGATCAATCCAAAATCAACACTATCTGGCGAACCACCTGTTTTGCGCAGCACCAGGAATTGGTTTTTGCCGCTTGATAAAATGGAAGGCAAGATACGCGCTTATGTAGAATCGCATAAAGAGTGGCGGCCTACGGTGTATGGGCAATGCCAATCGTGGTTAAATGGCGGCCTGCAGCCCCGTGCCATGACCCGTGACCTGGAATGGGGTGTAAAAGTACCCGTTGCCGGCGCCGATGGCAAGGTGCTATACGTTTGGTTCGACGCGCCTATTGGTTATATATCGGCAACAAAAGATTTGTTCAGTTTAGATTCATCCGAAGAATATTATATGCCGAAAGGTAAAAAAGGCAACTGGGAGGATCACTGGAAAAAACAGGATACCAAGCTGGTGCATTTTATAGGTAAGGATAATATTGTGTTCCATTGTATCATTTTCCCGGCCATGCTGATGGCTCATCAGGATTATGTTTTGGCAGACAATGTACCCGCCAACGAGTTTTTGAACCTTGAAGGGGATAAAATATCAACGTCGCGCAACTGGGCGGTTTGGCTGAACGAATATTTGGTCGACTTTCCGGATAAGCAGGATGTGTTACGATATGTATTAACCGCCACCGCGCCCGAAACAAAGGATAACGATTTTACCTGGAAAGATTTTCAGGCACGTAATAATAATGAACTGGTTGCTATACTTGGTAATTTTATAAACCGGGTAATGGTACTCTCGCACAAGTATTTTGAGGGCAAGGTTTTGCCGGCAGGCACTTTGACCGATGCAGACCATGCGCTTATAGCCGAAATAGCGCAATATCCCGAAAGGATAGCATCATCAATTGAAAATTACCGTTTTAGGGAAGCTTTGAGCGAGTTAATGAACCTGGCCCGTGCAGGTAATAAATACCTGGCCGACCAGGAACCGTGGATAGTGTTTAAAACTGATGAAGAGCGTGTAAAAACGGTGCTAAACATCGGTGTACAGCTATCGGCAAACCTAGCCATACTGGCAGCCCCATTTTTGCCTTTTACGGCGCAGAAGCTGACGGATATGCTAAATTTTGACCTAGCCGCCTGGGACAAGGCCGGTACAGTTGACCTGATAGCCGACGGGCATCAGTTGAATCCATCGCAATTACTGTTTGATAAAATTGAGGATGATGCCATTACCGCACAGATCAACAAACTGCAACAAAGCAAAATAGACAATGCTGTTATTGAGCAGGAAGTAATAGCAGCTAAAGATAACATTAGTTTCGACCAGTTTGCAGCGATGGATATACGTGTTGGTACTATATTGACTGCCGAAAAGGTTGCTAAAACGAAAAAGCTACTCAAATTAACCATTGATACCGGTATTGATAAACGCACGGTAGTATCGGGCATTGCAGAACATTACGAACCCGAATCCATTATTGGCAGGCAGGTGAGTATATTAGTAAACCTTGAGCCGCGCGAGATTAAAGGCATCATGTCGCGAGGGATGATACTGATGGCCGAGAATCCCGAAGGTAAGCTGGCGTTTATAGCTCCGCCGGAGGGAATGGCTAATGGCTCGGTGGTGAGGTAGTTTTTCGATTTGGAATTTACAACATGTGGTTATTTGCAGCCGGTAAAAAATTACAAATTAAAAAATCACACAATTCAGCAATAATTCGCACATTTGCACTTTGAAAGGTCCCGTAGTTCAACGGATAGAATAGGAGTTTCCTAAACTCTAGATATGAGTTCGATTCTCGTCGGGACCACTAAAAAGCCATTAATTACTCATAATTAGTGGCTTTTCTGCATAATGGGTACTGCTATAGGGGATATTTTTATGGCGAAATATGATTCGTTTTGACCTGAAGCGATTTGATATAGCAGTTTGGAGGTAGAATGCACGTGATGAAAATCTTATTAAAATGGTTCGTATTCCCTCAGTAAAGGGTTGAGATAAATTGACTGATTTACCACGATTTGTGATGGGAATATCCCCTATAGTATCCCCTTTGATAAATAAAACGTCCGAAAATCGTGATTAGAACGGCGATACGTCATATTTCTATTAGTCCTAAGCGGAAGGGATTGATAAAATGAACTAAACACAGGTTCAAGTTCCTGTGTCCAAAAATTCATAAACCAAACCCGCATACGTGCAATTGATAACACCGAGTAATTATTAAATAGTATCAACAAGAAATAGCTATCAAAAAACTTAAATTTGGGTATAACGTTCTAATAAAAATGAAACACATGAAGATAAATTTTAATGATGTCAACGTTGGTGATGAGGTATATTTCAATTCAAGATTTCAAAGCAATTACGATTTATTTTGGAAAGTTATGGCTAAGATTGATAGCTCAAAAGAGCTTATTGTTGTGCTAAATGAAATGGGGTTTAATGATGAGAGATGGACGATAAACATAAGTGAAGTGGAATATCATCGCTCGGTTTAGGCGAATTAAATTTGCATCTCAGCATTAATGACTGTCAGTTCTTAACCATTTAACATATTCAGCCACGCCGTCCAAATCTGGGAACATAGTAGATTGATGAATTCCCAGTTGTTGTAAAGCTTTTTTTATGGCTTTTCTGCATTCTGGTGCTATTCTCACAACTTCTAATCCTTTTACTTGAATTTCTTTGTTCGGCTCTGGATGAATAGTAAATAAACCAGACTGGGCAATAATTCTTTTGGTCAGATGATGCGGCAAATATAAGGTTACCTCGTTTATCGTAAATGGATTAAAAGTAGGCTCAAGCTTACCCTCTATATTTTTATTCCAAACATAAATCAAACTATCTTTCGGTGTTCCTGCACGCCAAGGGTCTTTAACTGCGAAAAAGACGGCTACTAAAGGATTCCATGTCCAGTCTAATAATCGTGTTGGCAAACCGTGGTGTTGAGCCAGAGCCAATAATTCGAGGTCAGTGCAATCTTTCTCTAAATATGGGAATGCCTTTTGCCTAAACACCATAAGCATTCGTTGCTCCCTGCCTACGTCAAAGGGCTTTTTATCCTTTCCTTTAAACCGGCCAATACTCGGAAGCAATTTGTAATCTGATGACATGACACCTCTAAAAATAGCCGCCTTATCTTTAGTCGCATTTATTCTTAAAAAATCAAATAAATCATCGACCGAGTTGATGTGTGTCATTTTTATATAGTTAGTATGCTGCTCATGTTATGCTTATCAAGGCATGCTATAACCACACCCGATAATAATTCCGTATCTTTTGCCCATTCAATTAATTCCTGTTTAAGAAATTCAATGGTGAAATCATCATTATTTGTTCTGTCGGCTAAGCAACATAGCTCTTTAATTTTATCTATTTTCAATTTACACGCATTCCATTTTTTTGCTCGTGCGGTTTCTAATGGTTTGTGATTAAGATGATAATATTTTATTGAAACAGTAATACGTTCAATTTCCCACAAATGTGTTTTAGGTACATTTGGAACAACTTTTCCAAAGCCATTAAATGAAATTAGAGACGCGTCGCTTTTCTTGGTTGGGTCGATTAGGTAATAACGTTCATCAATAATTTGTCGTTTTGTAGTTGCAACCACACTTCCCGATTTTAATGGGAAGTATATTCCCTTTCCATAAGCGGTTTCATCATCGATAAATTTATCTTTCCTTAATCTGTTACTATAGATGCTACTAAATCTGTAATTCTCCCAATCGTATGCTAAAAACCAATAGCCATCTCTCTCTAATTCATCGATTCCTTTGGCCCTTTTTTTAGGTCGAAAATGATCGACATCTCTATCTGACATCAAGTCTTGCGCTTCAGAATACCAACATTTCCCATTCATAACGGCACTCAAGGCTGTGAATAATGAAACGTCTTGCCAAATGGGGTTCTTATCGATGTGCTCAAGTTTATCTTTCAATAAAGGTATCGCCTCCAATTCCTTTTGGAGTTGTGCAGCCTTGTCTAACCAAGTCTGAGGAATATTTATTTTTTGTGGGTCAACAAATCTCATTCTTTACTCTCTAACTCTTTCAAAACTTGGCTAACTAAGTCATCTTGTATTTTTTGTTCTTCGATGGTTTTAGGTCGATATTTGAACCCTTCTTTTTTTATAATTGCTTCGAGAAACTTATCATATAGTGGGTCTATCGATTTTTGATTCAAGCCAATTTTATCAAGGTATTGGTTTAAATCAAATAGCTCTTTTTCTTCATTCTCTGTTAAGCCCTCGTGATGTTGTTTTGCTAATAATTCATATTGCTTAATTATGTCCTGCTCAGTATCATAATCCAATGATGAAGGTAAATTGAAAAACTCGCTTGTTAATATGCCATCTACGCCTAAACCCTTAGGATCAAATTCTGGCTCAACGGCTTTTATTACCGTATCATTTAAATAGAATATTCTTATTTCTTCTTTCGTTAACCCACCAATTACTAAAGGGTCATGTGTTGTCATTACAACTTGGCTACTCTTGTCCCTATCTACAACATCCTCCATTAAACTCATATATTTCCACTTCCACAAAGGATTTAAATGAGTATCTGGTTCGTCTAACAAAAATAAAGTATCGTGGTCTTTCGTAAAACGCATTAAACCCAAAACAGTAAGTAGTTGCTTTTCTCCTTCACTTAGTTCTTTGAATGTTATGAAGCCGTCAACATTTTTCTTTTTTACCTTAACACGAACTTCATGTATCAAATCAGAAATGTAGGTACTTTCTAACATTTTGAAAAAATTAGCATTATTACCATACTTGTTTGCCAATACTTTTAATTTTTCCTCATTTGATATATACAAGTACAGATGTTCTTGTTCAGGATTTTTGTGAAAATCCTCCCTGACTTTTTCTTTTATATTTATCGGAGCTAAAGATGCTTCCCATAAATCATTTAAGAAATCTTTCACTACACCTTTAGCAAACCAAAATTTAGGATCGCCTCCTTCTCGCGGTTTTCCTTTATACCAGTAGGGGTTTTTAAGTACAAAAAGTATAGATTCCAACCCCAAAATGTTGAGGTACTCACTTAAGAATACGTTTACTTTTGGCTCTGAAAACCCATAGAACGCAAGTAAAACGAAATGGCTGTGAATGGCTCTCGCATAAAATAACGGTCTTAAAGGGTCGTCCTGACCATCTAACAAGTCTTTCAAAAACCTACGTTGATGTGCGTCAAAATGTTGTTCCAATCGGTCACTTACACCTGAATAATATGAAAAAACATATTTAGGCAAGTTGAGCAATTTTTCTTTGAAAAAAATTGATTTCGTAACGTTTATCCCATCTATAAGAAATGAAAATCCGGGTCTTATATGCTTTTCTTTCCCTACTTCTATATTGTCGGTTTTTGCTACACCAGTTACCTGAATGGTTCTACTATTACATAAATAGGTGATTTCAAAGTTAAATTCAGGTTTGACCGACTTTTTCTCAAGTAAATCTAAATCACGAAAAATAATAACAATAGCTTCCAAAAAATTAGATTTCCCCGCGGCATTTTGCCCCAAAAGAATCGTGTGCATTTTGGATTGATCTAATTCAATTTCAAAATTGTTTAGGTTTTTAAACCCGTGTATTTTAACCTTATCAATCCTCATTCTGACAGTTCTAAAAATCCTTTCTGACCACTTTCTCTAATAGTTAACTTTATTTCGACTTCAATCTTTAATTGTTCGTAAAATTCATCGATATCCTTACTGAATTTAGACAACTGCCATAAATCTAAAGCAGATAATTTGCCATGTTCTCTAAGGAGATCGACTAAAGTCTTTGTATCGCTCATATTATCTACGTTGTTGATGCCTATAGTTGGACTTGGTGAATAACTTATTAAGTTGCTATTATCCTTAAAATCGTGACTATTTCCTAATTTATTATTTTCAATTCCAAATACGTTAATTAAAGCAGATTGAATTAATAAATCTATATCTAAAATTTGATTATCAGAGTTTTGCCTCATGAGGTCACAAAAATTAAATAATGTATTTATTTTCTCGACAATAATTTGTTGTTCTGTCAGTGGAGGAAGAAATAATACTGATTCATTGATTATAGGTAATCTAATATTAGGTTGCCCACCGCCGGCGTAAGAGGCCTCTCTGAAATATTTTTTCTTGTATCGTAGGTAGTACTCTATAAATTCAGTATTAGTGTCATTTGTTGGTTTTATCCCAACCAAACTATCCGGAAAGCACATATCTCGATATAAAATTCCTGTGTTTCCTATCGTTGATCCTACTATCGCTATCACAACTGTATTCGCAGGAAATAGCTTACTTACAGTCAATCCCAAACTGTTTAGTGTCTGTTTGAACCCTTCGATGAGACCGCCATTTGTCGGCAGGTCGCCAATTTGAATGAATGGTATATCACCATTATAATATTGTGGGTCATTACGAGGCCTGGCAGAAAACCGTCCACGTTCACAAAATGCGTAGTCTCCGAAATAACAAACTGACCAACTATTGGGTATTTTAATGTCGGGGTATAACGTTGTTAAATCGCTACCAATATTTGGATTTTTTAATTTTCGGTTTACTCTTATTTTCTCGAGGAGAGTTTTTGCATCTTCAATTGATTCATTTTCATTTCTCCATTTTTTTGTCAATTCACCACTAAAAGCATCGTTAAGTATCGTCAGCCTCAATTTGGAAATTAATCCATTGTTGTTTTTTGAAATCTCTTTGAGCTCATTTATTTCATGTTCTATAGAATCCAATTTTTTTACAATCTCATCTTGGTCGTTTAAATCTGGTAAGAAAATTTCTAATGCTAAAAATGCCTTTGCCTTCAATTCCGTTTTAATTCCCTTACCAGATTTTCGCTGTAATAATCGTTTAAAAGAGGGACTTTTTAGGAACCATTTGAGATACTGTGTTCTGATTTTATTTTTGTCAAATAGATATGATGAATAATGTATCGTAGCGAGAGCATCGGTCTCTAAATCGTAAATAGTAAGCCCACCTTTTTGTACATTTATCCCGGAAATTAGTAAGTCACCTTTCTTTACCAATATCATATTGGTTTTTGTAGTTTTATGATTTGATAAATGGATATTTCCAGAAAAATCAATTTTCGATATTCGAGGCAGAGAAAGAATATTAGCCTCATCAGGTTTATACCTTTCTTTCCTTTCTATCAAAAAGTCACTAATTTTTTGCTTAGTCCAATTCATGCAAGTTCATTTTTTACAATATTGGCCAGGTCTTGTAATCTTTTGATATTAGACATTAACCTTAACAAGATTTCCTCTGATGATAGTAATTCTTCGCTTTCTCCAAAATAAGGACTTGATATGTCTAAATTGTAATTTCTTTTTTTTATGTCATCGATTGATACTTTCCAAGCATTTTCGTTCTCCACTCTATTATTCCACCACGCCTTTTCCAAATCAAACTCCTTAATATTGATAGGGTTAGATTTATTATAGCTTTTTTGATTACTTGGATATGGGTGCTCAAAATACCAGATATCTTTAGTTTGTGTGCCTTTTTCAAAAAATAGCAAATTTGTTTTAATGCTTGTGTAGGGGTTAAAAACACCGTTTGGCAAACGAACTATTGTATGAAGGTTGCAAGTCATCAGTAATTCTTCTTTTATTCTTGTTCTGACACCTTCCCCGAATAAAAATCCATCTGGTAAAATGACAGCCGCTCGACCATTTTTACTTAACAAATTAATAATGAGTGCTACGAATAAATCAGCCGTTTCCTTGGTCCTGAATTCTACAGGGAAATTTAGTTCTGTGCCATCTTCTTCCGTGCCACCAAATGGGGGATTTGAAAGAATGATATCAATTTTATCTTCTTCTTTCCATTGAGTGTGAGGTTTACTCAAAAGATTATCTCTTTTTATTGAGGGCTGATCAAAGCCATGTAACATTAAATTTGTTGTGCATAAGAGATGTGGTAGCGGTTTTTTCTCAACACCTCTTACTGCTTTTTGTATAATGTTTGATTGTTTGTTATCTTTTGGATCATAAGTTATATAGTCTATACTACAAGTTAAGAACCCGCCAGTACCACACGCCGGGTCTAATACAGTTTCCCCCAACTTTGGACTAATCATTTCGACCATAAATTGTGTAACTGCCCTTGGAGTATAATATTCGCCTGAAGAACCGGCACTTTGAAGCTCCTTTAGGATGTTTTCATAGATGTCATTAAAAATATGCGAATCTGAGACATTGTTAAAATCAATTTTGTTGATCTCATTGATAACTTGCCTAAACAATGTACCATTCTTCATATAGTTATACGTGTCTTCAAAAACAGAACGAATAATTTTTGCTTGATCATTTAACCCAATGTCTAAACTTTTTAAACTTGGAAAAAGTTCGTAGTTTATAAATTCCATTAAAGCTTCACCTGTTAAACCATTTTCATTAGCTGCCCATTTATTCCACTTCAATTTTTCTGGAATCGGGCTATTATAATTTTTAATTCTGTCTTCCCAACCCTCTTCTTTGTCAGAAAAAATTTTCATAAAAAGCATCCATACCATCTGTGAAATTCTCTGCGCATCACCATCTACGCCAGAGTCTTTTCTCATGATATCACGAATAGATTTTATATTAGTCGATATATTACTCATTGTTAGCATTTAATAATTCTTTGGGATTTACATTAAGGATTTTAGCTATTTCAAAAAGCACCTCTAAACGCGGCTGTTGTCTATTCCTCACATAAGAATTGACCATGTTGTAACTCTTACCAAGTTGATTAGCCAGCCACGCTTGCTTTATCCCCTTTTGTTTCAATACTTCGTCGATTCGATTCATGGAATTGTTCAAAGTCTAAAACTAAAAATTAATCTCCGACGACAACTAATAAATGAGATATAAATAGCAAATAAAACGAGTGCGATTTAATGAGTAATCTTGCTTATAATATTTCTGTTTCTAATTGGAATAGAATTTCAATTCTGCCTTTAGTCCAAGGCTTCAAAAGCAATGCAATAAATCCTAAAACAATTTATTTTAACGAGGTAGTTAATATTAACAAAATCTGGCCTGTATTTACTGCCTCAGCGCAACGATCTCCCCTGTGACTGTACTATTCGCCATTTGATCTGTTTTCGCGTTTATAAGCAAAATTAAAGCATGGAATTGCTTCTTTGCATTAGGCACAAATTTTGCTCATTTCCTATCGAAATTTTTATTCTAAAAAATCCGTATTTGTCAAATCACACGCTACGAGTCCCCAAAAGGAATATTTATTGAAAATAAATAGTGCCCATATGTACCGTATTCGGGGTTTTTAATCACTGTAATGATAATGTTACAATAATTCCCGGAAATCGCATCAAAAGTAGAGTTAATAGCCCCGCACCAGCCGGAAGGGGGTTAACTTATGACGTAAACATCTAATTATTCTTCAAATACCAACTGATATCTCGGTAGTATCAATATGTTGTTATTATAGTTATAGTAACAAGAACTAATACCGGAAAAAGACTAAATACCCATAACATTAAACAAAGTAAACAATGGTAGATACAGTAAGAATTGAAGTGGATATAATGGAAGACCTCCCCCAAGGTAAAGATTATATAACAAGGTTACTAAAGGTAATAGATGACCAAAAAGAAAGGACGGATAAACATAGAGGGATTACAACACCAAAAATCATTGGTAAGCATTACAACTTTATAATTGCGATAACTAATAACCGATTTATCTCAATACAAGGAAGCCTAACCAAATATTTAAAAGGAAATAATTTTGACTGCCTGACTGCTGATGAAATAAAACAGGCTCTAAGATTATTGTCAAAGCACTTCGGATTTAACGTTGAGTGTGGTACTTTAAAAAGGATTGATATAGCTGATAATTTATATCTATCCGAAAAGCCCAAAAGGTACGTTGATAGCCTTCTCAGAGTACGGAATGTTAATCCATGGGTTAATAGGAATACAAAATACTTTGAGTTAAGCCAAGTTACCATAGCTGTTTACGACAAGCTTAAAGAACTTGAGAAAAATGACCCGACACTACATCACATTATAAAACGAGATAGCCCAAACCAAAATGTGTTGAGGTTTGAGGTAAGGTTATTAAAGCAGTTGAACAAATTGTTTAAGGTTAAAAAGGTTAAAGCTGTTTTGCTTTATTCACCCTCTTTCCTTTGCCAATTAGCTCGCCAGTGGTATCAAAAGTACGAAAGCATAACTAAGGCCACCGAAGAATTATCGTTGAACGTAACAAGCCTACCGCAGCTTAAACGAGCCTTGATATATCATGGTGTTAAGGCGCACGGCGGAATAAATGCTGTCATTAATCTGATTGATGTCCTTAAAGAAGAAGGCAATTGGGTTGGGTCGACACCTGCACGAGCTAAAAGTGCATTAAAGGAAATAATGAATGATGGGTTGTTGGTTAAAAAACTATCCTTAATAGAAGAACTTGATGAAGCTGTGGCAAATTCTAACATTATAACAATTTTTACATAAATAACTAATAATCATATAATTATAATTTTATTAATTCAAATATTCGTTCGAACTTTAACATAAAAACCCTTTATGAAAATGACATACTCAGTACGTGCGTGGATGCGCACCGACAAACTAAAATTAGATGGTACCTGCCCTATATACTATGTATTACGTGTTGGGCCAGCTACTACTAAAATACCATCAGGTAAAAGTATCAACCCTAAAGAATGGGACGAGAAAGCCAATATGCCTAAAACCTCTGTTAAAAGTGCTCAAATGTTGGCGGCACACCTGAAACAAAAAATGAGCGGTTTGGATAAATTCATTTTAACCAAAGAATCCCTCGGCAAGCCAGTAACGTTATTAGTTGCGAAGGCATATTTCAAGGGCGGCTGCGAAGTAAGCTTTTACCAATTTTGGGAAACCCAGGTTGATCAATGGAGAATTGATTATGCTCCGGCTACCATAAAATCGTACGATTCCGTTTTACGGATATTGAAGGAGTATAATAAACGACTTGATTTTGGAGATATAACATCTTTGATGATACGCCAGTTTGACCAATTTCTAAGCATCAAGCGGGGTAATGCGGTTAATGGAAGATCAGTAAAGCATAAGTGTCTCAAATCAATTTTATCGCAAGCTGTAATAGTTGGCTATATAGAAAAGAACCCTTATTCAAACGGTGGTTTCAAGGTTAGGTCAACCCCCGGCCAACGCAAATTTTTATCAATTGATGAAGTTAACCAACTCAGAAACATTGAAATACCGGCAGGTCGGCAATTGCTTTGGTTAACAAGAAACCTGTTTTTGTTTAGTTGCTTTACTGGATTGCGCTTTTCAGACGTAATGCGTTTAAAGGTTGAGCATGTCAAACTGGATAAAGATCAACCTCGTTTAGAATTTGTGGTTAAAAAGACCGACAGGCCATTAATTATCCCTTTATCAAAAGAAGCGCTGCTGTTGATTGAGCATTACACCAAAATAACATCAAAAAATTTAACGAAGTTGGTTTTTCCTGCAATAGCCAACCCAACCATCAACCGGGAGTTGAAGGATTTAATGGAGGAAGCCGGAATACATAAATCAATATCCTTTCACTGTGCCCGCCATACTTTCGCCTCAAATCACATTGAAGTAGGCACGTCAATTACGCACGTCAAAGATTTGCTGGGTCATACTAACCTCGCTCAAACTCAACTTTACGCGAAGTCAATTGAGAGCGACCTGTTCACATCAATGGTTAAACTAACAAGTATGTATCATTAAAACCATGAAAAATACATTACAACTGATTAAAAACGAGCTGATTTCTGATGATTGCAACTTTCCCATATTGACTGTGTGCAAATTGACGCGGCTCTACATAAATAAGGACTTGATATCATTTATCAACCGTTTATTATCAACTTCAGCTGATCCCATAGAAAGAGAAAAAATTGCTTTTAAACTCAAAAAGTTAGTTCTTCAAGAACCACGGCTGCCTGACCCTGACCAGCTTAAAGCTCAGCCCGACGAGTTTAGGCAATTCTTCATCGAGATTGAAACAGAGCAAGCCTTTTACGATCCCATCAAATGGCTTGACGCTGAACTTGAATACATTCGGTCTAAAAAGCAAAACACCTCTATGTTTGAAGCAAAATCGTTGTTGAACAAACAAGAAGTAATGCAATGGCTAAACATCAGTATCAGTACTTTAAGCAGGATGATTTCAGAGGGACTAAAGCCGATTCAACGAGGCCATATTATGCTTTTTCATCGCGAAGAACTGATTCAGTGGTTGAGGAGTTATGGTAATGATTGATAGCCGGATGAAATAACACCGCCTGTAAGGGTCGCAGTACATGCTATAGCATCAACCTAATTATAGGCATGCTATAGCATATATAGGCAAATAAAAGTATGTCTTTGATTAATTAACCAAAGGCAAGTATTCAAGGGTAAGGTATAATGTTGCTCTTAATATTGTAATAATATTAATGTTGCTCATCGGAAGACATTATTATACCTTCAGGGAAAGAGCGGTTTTTCAGCCCAATTTTCACCGCAATATTCCCTTCTTTTAAACTTCCCTGTTGACAAAGGAAACTGATACATACGAGATCTTTATATCGTATATCAGGGACATCAATACCCTCTCTAATGTTGATGGTAATAATTTTATCATTGAGCCCATCGAATGTTGAGAAGTTAGCTGATTGACCTATTTTGTTCTTGAGGCTTTTGTTTTGATCGTCATCTACGAAATGTGTGGTTAAAGCAATGGTTTTGTTTTTAAATTCAATTGTATGTTCCAAAAAATAAGCCAGACTATGAGTTGCGATTCTTTGATGGTTTGCAGAATAGATTTTCAATGTATCAAGTATCAATGAGGGTTTGCCGTACGATGCTAATTGAAATTTAAGATAAGTGTTTTCTTTTTGAAGGCTATCAATTTTCAAGCTTGAATTATCATTACTCTTGCATCCTATTAACAAAATGCATATAACTTGTAGATAGATTAGATATGTTTTCTTGTTCATAATTTATGATGATTAAAAATGGAGAATGATTTATAGGTTTATTTGTGATATGCAATATTTATTCAAACCGAGTCCATTTTTTATCCAAATAGAGCCATTGCCTAACATCGTTCCTTCTTCTCTGTAAAACAGGTTGGTTGTATAGCAGTTACGGATTCTATTTTTAAATGCTGATGTGGAAATTTCATTAAACCGGGCAAGTAGTTGTTGTTTATTTGTGAATTCGGTTAGCCGCTTGTGTAGAGTGATATATATAGGATAATCAACATGATTGCATATCCATTCTTTTTCATCCGATAAAAATGCACCTTTTACATGAGCCATAAATGCTTCAACCTCGCTGTCAGTCCCTTTCATGGACTGATATCTATGAGTGGAAGACCCGTAACAAGCTGATTCCATAGAAATTTTGAACGCTTGCTTTTGTTGATGTAACATGTCTTCCGAAAAACCCTCAACTTTACTTGAATCAGTAACCTTGCCGTTGAAATAACCCGTTGGCTTGCCTTGATTAAATTCAATGAGTAGAAGGTTGCGTCCAGTTATTTTACCTACTAAAGCAACTTTAACTTGATTTTTGTAATAGCAATAATTACCGCAAACCATTCCACTATCACAAAGAAATAATGAGAATTGAACCCTGTCAACGCCAAGGTGGCCTTCAAAGTCATTCCACCAGTTTTTTAAAAGTAAATCGTTGACTGTTTCCTCCGATACGTTTTGTTTAGGTTGAGTAACATCTTCGGGATTAGGCAATATAACCCTGATTATATGAGCTGTGTCAATGGACTGGCTCCGGACTGTCGTTGTTAAACAAAACAGGCCAAGTAACAGGTAAACTGGAATTGATAGTGGGTAAAAGGTTTTTCTATTCATCGGTTTAAGTTTAATAACAAAGCGTGGAACGTCACCATTACTTCGCTACTGAGGGGGTCGAATCCCTATCTGACGAAGCATAGCAACGCCCACGCTTTACCGTGAGCGTGTTGCTAAACCTCCCCATCAGATTTGAATTTTCGACCTTTCAGTAGTGGGATTGTTTGCTTAACGCAAAATCTTATATAATTATAGTTTCGTTATTTCATGCTTAAAAGTAGTAAATCGTTTTGAGTCGTTAAAATTTAAATAGTTGTAGTACCTTATTCATAGACACCTTCCATATAATTCCTTATTTTAAGCCAATCCTGCACCTGTGTCGTAAATTGTCTTGTTCTCAAACCGTTCGGGGAGCAGTGGCTTACCATAAATAGATCAATGCCGTTAGGTAGCTTGCGTTTGTCGTTATTCGATATAGCCTCTGATACGGATTTTTCAACTTTATTGTCATAAATTTTACTAATGGCCTTGTAGGCGACCATGCTCATTGCGATAATGTATTTTGGCTGAATTATATCAATAAGCTCTTTTAGATAGTCATTACAGGTCTCCTGCCACCACGCATCTTTTATAGTAAGGGTCATATTTTCAGACTCGGATACTTTTATTCCTAAGATGGCATTGGTGAAAAATACAGGATGTTTTTTTGGGCTGCTGTAATCGACATCCTCAAAATTGTAACCATGTCCCAATACACAAAATAGATCGACAAGATTTTTATTGGTTGGGCTACTTAATTCTTTTTTCCAATTGGTTTTAAGGCACTTTTCCAAAGAAGTGGTATCGCTAAAATCCTGACCGATAAAGAGAACCTTTGCATCGAGGTTGTTATGCCAAATTTCCCAAGGATTTATTACTTGATAGTTAAAGCCTTCTACTTGGTGAGGGTTGATGAGGTTTGCATCTTTGAAAATGTGTTTTTTGAATCTTTCGACTAAAGCGTGATAACGTTCTGTTTTTGTTTGTTCCATTGTGGTAATTCTGAACTTTTGTAAATAAAGAAGGCGTAACTAAAATCCTACGCTGTTCAAGGCTTACCACAGCCTACCCCACGCAAAGATCCAGCTACGCCTAATCGGCGCACCGTAATCATTGCATTGCGTGGGGTTCGTTTTGTGGTAATTTAGAACGGCAACACTATAATTGGTACTATATTTTGAATGTCTTTTATTTAGCCATAAGCGTTCGGGTTATATTTGCTAAAGTTCTACAATAAATCGCTTTATCACAAGTGTTGATGTAGCGATGAACTATAAATGGAGAAATGAAAAGCTTATAAAGTATGTGGAGCTTTTGATACGGGTAGCTGCAAAGCTTAACACCCTCAAAAGCATTAGAAGTTTAATTACTCAAATTTAAAAAGGGTACTACTATAGGGGATATTAATTTGAATTAATATGATTCATATCGACCTGATTTGACCGAAAATGAGTGTTTTTATGACGTTTTAGCCACTTTTATGTGCAGCGAATTTCTCTCGTCGGGACCACCAAAATCAGTATTAAAACATGATAAAAGCCTGCAAATCAAATGATTGCAGGCTTTTGTTTTTTGGTCAAAACACCATAATATGCACTAAATCTCATCAAAAACGTGCGTAATTCGGTGAGTACCATAAATTAAAATTACTACTCACCGAATACTTAATAATCTATTGATTGTCAACCAGTTCACAATTTGAACATCTTGATACCCATTAATTGCAAGCATACATTTGTTTAACTTTTAATGCTTGAAATTATGAAAACAAATTTTAGTCTGCTCTTTTATTTAAAAAAGCAAAAAGTTTACGCATCAGGCCCAATGCCGATTTATATGCGTATCACAGTTAATGGAAAACGTGCGGAAGTATCAGCCGGGCGAGATTGTGAGCCGTCAGGATGGAATAGTCATGCCGGACGGGGGATTGGTACCAAATCAGAGATAAGAGCTCTAAACAGTTACTTAGACACCCTGCAAGCTAAAGTAATGAATGCCCACCAACAACTAATTGGCGCAGGTGAGGGTATTACTGCCGACAAGCTTCGTAATCAATTTATTGGCCGTGCAGAAAAAACCTATTATGTGGTAGCACTATTCAATGAGCATAATGACCAGGTGAAAGCTTTAATTGGAAATGGCTTTGAAGCCAATACCCTCAAAAGCTATCGCAGCTCCTTTAAGCATTTATCGGCGTTTGTGCAGCATCAATATGGCGTAGTTGATATGGATGTTAAAAGTTTAAACCACGCCTTTATTGTCAACTATGAATTTTATTTAAAAACAGTATGCAAATGTAGCGGAGTGTCAGCTGCTAAATACGTAAAGCACCTAAAAAAAATTGTTAATAATTGTTTAGCTAACAAATGGTTATCCGATAACCCTTTTATCAATTACAGGTCAAAGGCTAAAGCAAAGGAAAAGGAGTTTTTAATGCCCCAAGAATTGGAAGCAATTGCCATTAAGAGCATTACTATTGAAAGATTAACACAGGTAAGGGATATATTTATTTTCTGTTGTTATACTGGCTTATGTTATGCGGATGTGCAAAAACTCCAACGTCATCAAATAGCTAAAGGTATCGACGGAGAGCAATGGATATTTACAACAAGGCAAAAAACAGATAACAGTTCAAGAATACCTTTATTAGCAATAGCCGCCGATATTGTAAACAAGTACGCTGATCATCCGCAATGTGTCAATAAAAACCTTGTTTTACCTGTATTGAGTAATCAACGAATGAACAGCTATTTAAAGGAAATAGCTGATATATGCGGCATTACTAAAACGCTGACATTTCATATGGCTCGGCATACCTTTGCCACTACTGTAACACTATCAAATGGTGTTCCTATGGAAACTGTAAGCAAAATGCTGGGGCATAACAGCATAAAAACCACGCAACACTACGCTAAAATATTGGATTTAAAAGTTAGCCAGGATATGGCCGCTCTTAAACAGAAGTACGCCGGAATTTAGTATTTAATCTCTAAGGTCGCAAAATGCGACCTTAGAGATTTTTATAAACACATAATAATTTCTAAAAAATGGAAAATCAAATAATACCTGATGAAATCATCATGAGTAAAATATTCTATATCAGAGGGCAAAAGGTAATGCTCGATAGCGATTTGGCAGAACTGTATGGAGTAGAAACTAAGCGATTGAAAGAACAAGTAAAAAGGAACATTAATAGGTTTCCTGAACGTTTTATGTTCGAGTTAAGCCGGCAGGAAAATGAACTTCTAAGGTCGCAAAATGCGACCTTAAAGAAAGGTGAACATTCCAAATACCTGCCATTTTTTTTTACAGAACATGGTATTTTAATGTTGTCTAATGTGCTTAAAAGTGAAAGCGCGGTACAGGTAAGTATTCGGATTATAGATGTTTTTGTTAGGCTAAGAGAGGTTTACGCTGAACAAACGGAAGTTTGGTTAGCTATTGAAAAGATAAAATCCAAGCTTGATAATCAGGATAAGAATATGGAAATAGTATTCCGTTATCTTGACGAGCTAATCGATAAAAAAGACAACCAACCGCCACGCAAAGCAATTGGCTTCAAACCTGATGGTTTTTAAGAATCATTTTAAAACAAAGCTTTATAGTAAATTTGTTATCTATCTAAGAAACAGGTTTATGAGAGCACAATATTTTAAACATCGTCATTGGACTGATTTTTCCCAAGACACCAACGATATAGGCCGCCCCTTGTTTTGGCCAAAAGATAACGAAGACAATCATTTCTTATACAGGTTATATGATAAGCAGGAAGCAGGATTTCCTGCTTTTTATCAATATCATCTCGATTATTTTCTAAAGCTTTATCCCGATGCCGAAGAAAAAGAATTTTTCACACACGTATGGGAAATAATTGACGATGCCACCGCCGAACTGAAAGTAAAAAACCGCTACACTTCCAGGCATGCAATGGAGTTCAGAAATAAGCAGCATTTAAAAAGTTTCTTAGCCTATCTTAAAACTATTGACCAATGGAACACAGGCCGAACCAAAGATGAAATCATTGCAGATAAAGAGGGTGAAATCAGAAGCTTGAAAGAACAAAATGCCGAGCTGAAAGAAGAACTTAAAGCCGCGAGGAAATTAGAAACCGAAGACTTTATTAATATTCAGCAGGGCTATCTTTTGACCGTTGTTGACCTCGCCAAGAAGATGCAAGACTTAGAAATGAATGGTAAGGAACTTGTATTTTCACAGACACAAACCGTCTGGACAAAGATGATCTGTAAGAATTTCAGACACGGCAATAAAGAAATTAAGTTTGAAACCATTCGGCGATATTTTCCCGGTAATCCTGATGAACCGAGCGGCAGGTCAGCCGCTGTTCCCAATAAATCACAGCTTTTTCAAATAGTTGAAGCCAAAAAGCGAAGCTGATATAGTTCGCTTTTCGCTTAGCCACTTGGTTTAGCACCATATATCATTTTATTGATAATGAGCTAATTGTGCAGCATTGCAACTTAACTCAAAACCTACCAATTTAACCACGCGAATCTGCGTGGTAACGAAAAAGCACATTTTCACTATTCCTTTGAACAAAAATCAAAGGCTATGGAAATATTCAGCACAAACGCCCTAAGCCAATGCGTACGCGAGGCAGTCAGGGCAGAACTACAGGAGCACTTTAAAACAGGCGGCAGCCAGCCGCTGGATTCGGAAAAACTTTTATCCAAACAGGAGCTTGCCGCCGAACTCGGCGTGTCATTGGTAACGCTTACCGACTGGATGAAAAAAGGCTTACCCTATTTGCGCCTGCACAAACGGGTGTACTTCAAAAAAAGTGAGGTACTCAATGCCATGCAACAAACTATTAAAGATTAAAAGGAGGATGACAGATGAATGTGGAATTGGTCACAAGAGAGGATTTAAGGCGGTTGGAAGATTTATTAAAAGAGATCAAACAGATTATTCAGCCGGGACAGAGCCAGCCTAAAAAATGGCTAAAGAGCAGCGAGGTAAGGAAGATGTTGAACATATCCCCAGGCACCTTACAAAACCTGCGCATCAACGGTACACTACGCTTCACCAAAATGGGCAGCATCATGTATTACAAGTTAGAGGACATTAACAAGATTTTGGAGGAGAACGGACAATGATTATCTCAAAAGAATTAATTGGTTACAGCGACATTATTAAACGCATGGGAACGGACGAGCGGGTACTGGCAACCCATGTAAGCTTGTTCACGGCTTTATTTATTTTTTGGCAGCGGGACGGCTTTATCAGTCCTTTTGCCATTACCCGAAAAACCGTAATGGCGTTTTCCAAAATTGCATCCATTGCGACTTATCACAAGTGCATCAGGGAACTGGATGAGTATGGTTATATCCGTTACCAGCCGTCTTATCACCCTTCAAAAGGCAGCTTGATTTATTGGCCGGATGGCTTAAAAGCCGTTGGCTTTTAAGCGGTTTGAGATATGCAGATAGACCGATTATTCCCGCTTTCGGGGATAGCGGTTTTTATCCGCTTGTAAGGAGCAAGTTTGTGTTTTTGTTGCCACAAAAACATCCCGGATGCCTGTCGGCACCGGGCAAACTTGCCTTTTGCGCCCGATGGTTGCAAAAGGGAAAAATTGAAGAAAGAGTAAGGAGTTAAACGATGGAAGCAACAGTAAAATCAGCCAATATACAACAGATCACCCAGCCAAAGAACAAAGGTGGAGCGCCAAAGAAAAGGGTTAAACGGGAGTTAATTATTCGCATTAGGATGACAGCGACCGAGCGCTTTTACATCGACAGTAAAGCCAGGACCGCAGGCATGCGGTCAAGCAGTTGGATAAGGGCGGCAGCCAAAAGCGCTAAGGTGGTTCCGAGATTAACAGACGATGAGCGGCGCATCCTTTGGATGCTTGCTGAGCTTGCCAATAACTTGAATCAGCTAACAAAGCTTGCGCATCAGCTTGGATTATTAACGGTAGTTAGGGATTGCGGTAAAATTTTGAATGAGATAGATATCACTTTAAAACAGCTCAATAACAATGATAGGGAAAGTGGTAACGGGTAGAAGCTTTGGCGGGTGCATCCGCTATGTAGTACAAAAAAATGACGCGGTGATACTGGATGTCGCAGGCGTAAGAATGCAGCAGGTTAACCAGATCATCAATGATTTTAATCTCCAACGAAAGTACAATCCAAATTTAGGAAAGGCAGTTGGTCATATCGCTTTAAGCTGGAGCGTAAACGATGCCGCAAAGTTGAATGATGAGGTAATGATAAATATAGCTAAAGAGTATCTGCAAAAAATGAAGATACAGGA
>JANXTT010000064.1 GCA_025352225.1 Mucilaginibacter sp.
ACTAACTACTCGATACTATTTTAAAAACACACATTTTTACCCATGCTCCCTCTCTAAAAAAATACTTGATACTTGATACTAACCAATAACTACAGCATGAACCAAAATTTACAAATACCCGGCTTGCAGATAATTGAAACCGCCGATGGTTCAAAAACAATATTTAACCCCCAAGTGGGCGAGAATTACCACTCGCGCAATGGTGCCTTGCAGGAAAGTGAACATGTGTTCTTAAATTCGGGATTGCGGTATTATTTGGCTGATAAATCCATTGAGGAGGTTTCGATACTGGAGGTGGGTTTTGGCACCGGACTCAATTTTATACTAAGCGCCAATTTTTGCACCCTTAAATCGGTTAAGCTAAATTACGTTGGCATTGAGGCTTATCCGCTACAGCGGGATATGTTAGCCGGAACCGGGTATGAACAGTATGTTTCAACCGCGTTGTGGCAGGCATTTATGGAACATTATTCCCACTCGCTTACCCGGCAGGTTAACCTTAATTCATATATTGCATTGCAAATTGCCCCAACTCCGCTGCTTAACTTTACATGGGGCCAGCAATTTGATGTGATTTATTTTGATGCCTTTGCATCGGCAAACCAACCTGAAATGTGGACAGCCGAAGCCATTGCACATACCGTTCGGTATTTAAAAAATGGCGGTGTATTTGTAACCTATGCCATTACAGGCAATTTGAAACGCATGTTAAAAGCATTGGGTTGTAAAATAGAAAAAGTACCCGGCGCGTTAGGTAAACGCGAAATGTTAAGGGCCACACTTTTATAATGATTGTGTTTTTTGCCTTGTATCCAATTCGTTATTTTTACCTCAAATAAAACAGTATGCCCTTAACACCGCCCGTATCTGCCATAACGCCCGCAACCGCTTTTGAACGTTTACTTATTATAATGGACAATTTGCGCAGCAACTGCCCCTGGGATATGAAACAAACCATGGAAAGCCTTCGCCATTTAACCATTGAGGAAACCTACGAACTATCAGACGCGGTTTTGGAAGGCGATATGCAGGAGATAAAAAAGGAAATAGGTGATATTATGCTGCACCTGGTTTTTTACGCTAAGATAGGATCGGAAACCGGAGATTTTAATATTACTGATGTATTGAATGGAATTTGCGATAAACTGATACACCGGCACCCACATATTTATAGCGATGTAGTGGTAACAAACGAGGAGGATGTAAAACGCAACTGGGAACAACTTAAACTAAAAGAGGGCAATAAATCGGTTTTGGCGGGTGTACCCGCTTCATTACCTGCCCTGGTAAAAGCTTCGCGCATACAGGAAAAAGCACGGGGTGTTGGTTTCGACTGGGAAGAGAAGAGCCAGGTTTGGGATAAGGTTGAAGAAGAAATGCGCGAATTTAGAGATGAGTTTAACGCCGTAGATAACAAAGCCATTGACATAGAAAAAGCAGAAGGCGAATTTGGCGACCTGCTTTTCTCCCTGATAAACTATGCCCGATTTATTGATATAAACCCCGAAAACGCGCTGGAAAAGACCAATAAAAAATTCATCAAACGGTTTCAATACTTAGAAAGCAAGGCGCACCAAAACGGTAAACAATTAAAGGATATGACCCTGGCAGAAATGGATATGTTTTGGGAGGAAGCCAAAAAATTATAAAAATTTAGGTAAGGTTGTAGCGTTTAAGCTATCATTAACGTAATGACTATAAATATATAATGCCATGAAACATTCCTTTAAATTTTTACTGCCTGCATTACTGATTTTAGCGAGTAGCTGCACGCATTTAACCAACCAAAATACACCAGTACCTGTACCTACGGGCAAGTTTTCGGGCAAGTTCAGGTCCATCCACTTATCATACAACCCGGTTAAATACGATACCGTAAAAGCGCAGATTATACTAACCACAACCAGCAATGGCAACTTTAAGATAACCGGTGATACCTCAACTGTAATTGCAGGCAGCCATGGGCTTTTTGCATTAGACAATGTTTATATCCAGTTTCAGGATAGTACTAAAACGGTTGCGAAACAAGCCAAAAAACACTTAAACGGGGTTTATAAGTATTATTACGATGGCACTACTTTTCAATTTGTGGCAAGTAACGATACATTGAGCCATCAGTATGATTTAAAAAGATCAAATTAACACTTTAACCATTTAATGCAGCTGCCTCCCGGCATTACTGAAGAAGAGCTCATTCAGCAATGCAAAAACGGTGATTTAAAGCGTCTGGAAATGCTATATAAGTACTTCTATGGCTATGCCATGGGCATAGGCCTACGCTATTGCCCTAACCGGGATGATGCGCTGGAGGTTGTTAATGATGCTTTTATAAAGGCTTTTAACCAGTTAAACCATTACAATGCAGATAAGCCATTTAAGGCATGGTTCCGAAAAATCATTATCAATACATCGATAGATAAAAGGAGAAAAGAACAAAAACATACCTGGCATACCGAGCTGGAACAAGCAGAACATATTGGTAACAAAGCACCGATAATTGAACTACTGAACGTTAACGATATTATGGATTTGATGAAAAGGCTGCCCGGTGTACAAAGCATGATATTTAACCTGTATGAAATTGACGGGTATAGCCATGATGAAATTGCAGCCATGCTGGGTTTAACAGCAAGTTCATCGCGGGTGTACCTGGGGCGCGCCAAAGAAAAACTTAGGGATATGATCAATAAAATTGAAGGCAATTATGAACGACGAGTTTGACAACCGCTTAAAAAGCCATATAGCCAATATCTTCGATAATTACGAGGATAGCTCGGCCGATGAGGGCTGGGCGCTGCTTCGTGAAAAATACCCCGCGAAGCAGAATAGCCGCCCCATTGCCTGGCTCTGGTGGGGATCGGTTGCTGCGGGCTTGCTTATGATGCTTGGTTTTGGTTTATGGTTAAATAGAAAACCTGGGGAAGTAAAGCTTAACGCAGCAGTCAATAAAGTTAGTACGACATCACCATACAAGGTTCAAAAAATTGATAAACAGATAACCAAAACCCAAAAAAATACCAGCATCGCAAAACAAAGCAACGAACTACCCGGAACCAAAGCCGTTATTCAAAATCGGCTATATGCGGCCCGGAATTATAAGGCAAACAAAAATGCTTTGCACACTGGTAACTCTAATCATCAAAAAAAAGAAACCCATAACACTGTTAAAAACGTTGTAAGCAGCTTGGGGCAACCTTTAGCACGGCAGCCCAACAATCCCGATAAGGCCAACCATATTGCTATTAAAAGCGTTTATCCCGCTAAAGCGGATAGCGCGGCATTGGTAAACGCGCCAACCATTAAACCCGCAGATACAGCTAATGCAACGTTGGTTATGGTAAAGCCAGAAGTTAAAGAGCCCACAAAAACCTTATTTATTACCGATACAAAACAGCCTGCTAAAGCGGTGAGCAAGGCAAGCAATAAGAAAGTAAGCTTCGGGTTGTATGCTGCCACCTATTTTAACTACGCTAAAGGCAGCGATAACGAATTTAATGTAGGCGCGGGCTTTACATCCGACATAAAAATAGTGGGCGGACTAAAGCTCTCAACGGGTATCGCCATTACTCAAAACTCATTAAATTACCGGTCGCCAACAGCAGAGACGGTAACCAGGTACGCATCCTCGGCAGATGCGGCAAAAACCCAAACATCGGCACCAAACACCTTAGCATCAGCCAGTTTTAACATTAACCCACCTGCTTTTAAAAGCTATCAGGCCAGTTTAATTGGTTTAGATGTACCTATCAATTTAAAATATCAGTTTGCCAATAACGATAACTATATATCGGCAGGCTTAAGCTCGGGTACTTTTATTAACGAAACCTATAATTATGTATTTGACAACCCGGCACCATTGGCAAATTCATCAACAGTAACACAGCAGCAGAGCAACAAAACCCAAAACAGTTTTAGCACATTTGATTTTGCCCGTACCCTTAATTTATCGTTTGGTGTAGGTTATCCGTTGGGTAAGAAAAATCGTTTAATTATTGAGCCTTTTTTAAAGTACCCGCTTAACGGCCTGGGTTCGCAGCAAATATACTTTGGGGCAGGCGGGGTTAACCTCAAACTTAATTTTAGATCCGGAAAAAAATGAAAAGAACTATTTACACATTCATTTGCACATGCTTAATAGTTATTGCTTTAGTATGCATTAACGCGTGCAAAAAAAGCAGCAGCCAACAATTGTGCGGAGGTGCAAACCCTATCGAAAATTTGCCCTGGTTAAAAGCTAAAATAGACCCGCTGAACAGCAACCCCTATAGTAGTGAATACTCATACATTTCCAGAGAGAACTATAACGGCCAAACTTTTTTTGTTCTTAGTAATTGCGATCCAGCGGCAGATTCAATTCCGTTGTTTTACGATTGTGATGGGAGATCTGTTCTATTTAACACCCCTGAGTACACTAACATTATCAAGCAATTTGGATCTGGTTATCGCAATGTTATTTGGCACGGCAATAAAAGCAAGTGTAACTTTAACTAAACTATTTAAACCGTATTGCCTTTACAGGCGATATGCGGCTAACCAACGTTGATGGGATGATGAGCACCAAAAGGCATATAGCAAGAGTGCCCAGATTTAACAAGGCAACATCAACCCAATCAATCTGTATCGGCACAAAGCTCATGTAGTACGATGCCTGGTCGAGTTTAAACAAATGTGTTTTAAACTGCAAAAACCCTAGCCCCAAACCCAGTACATTTCCAAATATTAACCCTAAACCAATCAGGTAAACGGCATTCAGTAAAAACACGGATTGAATACTCGTATTACGCGCACCCATGGCTTTTAAAATACCAATCATGCTGGTGCGCTCCAATATCATAATCAGCAAGGCCGATATCATGTTAATAACGGCTACCAGCATCATTAAAACCAATATTACATGCGTATTAATATCCAGCAATTTAAGCCATTCAAAAATAGCCGGAAAGTTTTCAACCACCGTGTATGACCGTAACGTGGTAGGTATAATATCACCAATAAAATTATTGGCTGGCTCCATCGCGTCAAAATCTTTCAGTCGTAATTCATAGCCGCCAATGTCATTATCTTTCCAGCCGTTTAACCTGCGTATCAATGCCATATCGCCTATTACAAAGGTCTTATCAACCTCTTCAACACCAACGTCAAATATGCCAACAATCTTAAATTTCCGTTTTCGGAGTGGTTCCTGCACAAAGTACATCAAAAAATCGTCGCCCAGTTTAAGCCGTAACCGGTTGGCGGTAAATTGCGATATCAGGATTTGTTTCCGCGATTCTAGGGAATCCTTAAAATCAATTACCCGGCCCGCTACTAATATCTTTTTAATAAAAGACCAATCGTATTTATTGTCAACGCCTTTCATCACCACGCCTTCAATCTCATCATGGGCCTTAATAATACCCGGCTTAGTAGCGTAAGGCACAATTGAAGCAAATAGCCCGTTAGCCTTTGCGCGGGTTACAAAAGTATCGGTAACTGCAAATGGCGAATTTTGGTACGATGCATTGAGATCAAGTTTTTGAATTTGCATATCACCCGAAAAGCCACGTATTTTTTCCCTCACTTCGCGCTTAAAGCCCTTAATCACCGCCATAGAAAGTATCATTACGCTAAGGCCCAGCATAATGCCAACAATGGCTATACGCACAATAAGCTTGGAGAAGGTTCGCTTGGAGCGAAACGAGATACGGGAAGCTATAAAAGAGGCAAAATTCAAGGTTAAAACGTTATTTTTGTACTTTAGCAAAGATGCGAATTTTTCCAATGGTTCATTAGTCAAATTGGCGTATAGGTTATTACTCAATAATTTTTAGGGTATATGAAAAAGGTTATTAGCTGTTTGTTATGTATTGGCTTACTTTTTAGTGATTTGCACGCCCAACATCGGCATTTAGTAGTTGCCGCGGATAGAACAGCATCATATATATCTTATCTGCAAGATAAAAACGTCGGTATGGTAATTAACCAAACTTCGGTTATTGGTTCAAAAACTAGTGTTGATAGCCTGCTTAAATTAGGCATCCGTATCAAAAAAATATTCGGGCCCGAACACGGGTTTCGCGGTAATGCCAGCGACGGCGCTAAAATTGATGATGCGGTTGACAGTAAAACAGGCATCCCGGCAATATCTCTTTATGGCAAACATTACAAACCTACTCCCGGTGATCTGAAAGGCTTAGATCTGCTTGTTTTTGATATTCAGGATGTTGGCGCACGTTATTATACGTTTATATCAACCTTGCATTATGTAATGGAAGCTTGCGCCGAAAACAATATTGAACTGATGATACTGGACAGGCCAAACCCTAATGGTTATTTTGTTGATGGCCCGGTGCTAGATACCGCTTTCCGGTCGTTTGTGGGGATGCACGCCGTACCTATTGTACACGGCATGACAATTGCCGAATACGCTCAAATGATTAACGGCGAAGGCTGGCTAAAAAATCATATCAAATGCCGTTTAAAGATAGTTAAGATGGAAAACTATGTACATAACTTATTGTACGCACCACCAATAAAGCCATCGCCAAACTTAAATACCCGGCAATCCATACTATTATACCCTAGCTTATGTTTGTTTGAAGGAACTACCCTTAGCATTGGCCGTGGCACACCATTTCCATTCCAGGTGATAGGGCATCCGCTGCTTCAATCAAAAACCCGTTTCAGTTTCACACCACAAACCATACCCGGCGTAAGCGATAACCCACCTTTAAAAGGCCAACTATGCTATGGTATTAACCTACAGCACTATAACATTATAAAAACAGGAAAATTAAACTTAAGCTGGATTATTGATACGTATAAATTATTCCCGGATAAGGATCATTTTTTTAATGCCTATTTTACCAAACTTGCCGGCACAGACCAGTTGCGTAAGCAAATTGAAGCTGGAAAAAGCGAGGAAGAAATAAGGTTTAGCTGGGAGCCTGCTTTAAGCCAGTACAAAATAATGAGGAATAAATATTTGATGTATAAATGAGTTGTGAGTTTTGGGTTGCGGGTTGTATGTTGCGAGTTGCGGGTTTTGGGTTTTAGGTTAGGGGTTATGTGTTGAGAGTTGCGGTACTTAACTCACAACTCGCAACTAAAATAACACACAGCTCAAAATAACTCGCAATCCGCAACATACAACTCGCAACTGAAAATAACTCTCAACTAAAATAACACACAACAAACTCACAACCCGCAACACAAAACTGACAACAAAACACAACACAATGAAGATAATATTTATGGGTACGCCCGAGTTTGCAGTAGCATCGTTAGATGCATTGGTTAAGGCTGGCTTTGATGTGGTTGGTGTAATAACCGCGCCTGATAAGCCCGCGGGCAGGGGCCAAAAACTTAATGAATCGGCTGTGAAACAATATGCCGCAACAAATGGATTGCGCATATTGCAACCCGAAAATCTAAAGAATCCTGAGTTTTTGACAGAGCTAAAAAGCTTGAATGCCGATCTGCAAGTAGTAGTAGCCTTCCGTATGCTACCCGAAGTAGTTTGGAGCATGCCGCCAAAAGGAACCATCAATCTGCATGCTTCGCTATTACCCGATTATAGGGGTGCAGCGCCTATAAATTGGGCCGTTATTAACGGTGAAACACAAAGCGGGGTTACTACCTTTTTTTTAAAGCAGGAAATTGATACCGGAGATATCCTGTTCAGCGAAAGCGTACCAATTACCCATACCGATACCGCCGGCAATCTGCATGATAATTTAATGCTGACCGGAGCCGCTCTTTTAGTTAAAACCGTTACCGCGATTGAAACAGGAGCCTATCAGGAACAACCCCAAGATACATTAAATAAAGATACAGAACTGAAACACGCACCAAAAATTTTTAAAGAAGATTGCCTGATCAACTGGAACCAACCCATTGAAAAGGTTTATAACCATATCCGCGGACTGAGCCCCTATCCTACTGCCTTTACCCATTTAAACGATAAGGTTTTTAAAATATTTGGAGCCGGGTTTACCATTACCGAACCAGGCATACAACCGGGCGGATTTTTAACCGATCAGAAAACTTTTTTGAAATTTGCCTGCACCGACGGCTTTATAAACACAACCGATGTACAATTGGAAGGCAAAAAGCGAATGAGTGTTGAAGAATTTTTACGGGGGGTAAGGTTATGAAAGAAGAGCTAAAGGAACTGCGTTACTTTTTTCGTAAAACTATCGACTTTAATTTTCATAATACTTATTATGTTTTCCCCGAATGGTATTTATATGCTGCTATTGGCGTGCTATTAATTGTTTTATGGCTGGTATATCTGGGGCTACAAAATCCAAAACACTAATACAAATAGCTGACTAAACTTTTTTAAAAGAACTGAGATTCTATATGTTAATTATTATATATTTACTAAACACCAAACAGTCATACTAATTTTGGACCCCGCATTAAAACAGCTTGTGAATTTTAAATTTGAGTCTAATTCGCTCTACGCGTTAAGTGTGTTGGAGCAGAAAAAGATAGTGTGTGCGTATGACGAGGATGCTTCCTTCAGGTTATTTGTAAAACCCGAAGACTATGATGACGCTATAAACATTGTAAGCGCGTTAGAATTAGATGAAAAACCCGTATCCGACGAATGCGACGGATACATACAAGGGTACATTGAATGGATAGATAAGCAATACGTAAACGGCTATTTTACGGGCGGAGTAATACCAAATTGGATGTATAGTAAATTATATGCCCGTTATGCCGGGTCAATTTATTTACTATACGCTATTTTTCTTTTGTACACGTCAATTATAAATACAGATAATTTGGGTTTAATGTGGATCTCTTTAACCTATTTTATTGTCGGGTTTTTATTAACGATAAAAGGATTTAAAAAATCCATTCCTGGTGGATTTTAGCATTTCAAGTCAACTAATAAACTTCACATCAAAAACTAAACCATTTTATTAAGCGCTTCCATCAGCAACTTACTGGTTTCGTTAAAATAGCGTTTGCGGCCATAGCCCATTACCCATTGTATACCGCGGCTGGCATTGGTTATAAAAACCTCATCGGCCTGGTTTAATATTTCGGGCTCAAGCTGAGCTTCCGTTACCGGGATGTTATTTTCGGCACATAGTTCCATTACCACCTGCCGCATAACGCCGCCAATGCAACCTTCGCTTAAGGCGGGTGTATATAACGTATTTTTATAAAGTACAAAAACATTGGCGCTAACGGTTTCGCATAAATAGCCGTTTTGGTTCAATATAAAGGCATCATCCAAATTATTCTGTGTTTTAAAAATACCCGCCATTACATACAATAGCGAATTACATGTTTTAAGGTTAGACAATACATCAATAGGTTTTGACATATCCTCGTAGGTATCCATTATTAACCCGCGTGTATTTAAAAAGTAACGGGGTTCATCTACAGGTTGTATCTCCAAACAGTAACCCATTTTATTTTGAGTAGGGGTATAAAAACCCTCGGCATCGCGATACACAGTTAAACGCAAACGGCCATGTTTTATCTTATTGCGGGTAGCCAGTTCTTCAACTTTCTCTTTAATAAAATAGGTATCCATTTGCGAATAGCCATCAATATGCATCGCTTTCATCCCTTTTTGTAAACGGTCGGCATGCAGATCAACAAACTTAAGCTTCCCTTTCATTAAACGCATGCTCTCAAATAAGCCATCGCCATAGCGAAAGCCACGATTTTGAACCGTAAGCAGCTGCTGGCCCGCAGGGAGAATGGCTCCATTAAAATTGATAAAAGCTGAACTCATTTAATAACCATTAACAACAAATTAACCATTTTGATCTGCCCCTGCCGACATATATTTTTGCCATTTATCTAATACCAGCTCAAAATCTTGAGGCAGAGGCGCTTCAAAATTAATATACTTTTTTGTAGTGGGATGGATAAAGCCTAAAGTTTGCGCGTGCAAAGCCTGCCGGGGCATCATTTCGAAACAATTTTCTACAAACTGCTTATACTTATTAAACATAGTCCCTTTTAAAATATGATCGCCCCCATAGGTAGCATCACTAAATAGCGGATGCCCGATATGTTTCATATGAGCGCGGATCTGGTGCGTGCGGCCGGTTTCAAGCTGGCACTCTATCAGGGTTACATAGTTCATCCGCTTTAATACACGGTAATGCGTAATTGACCATTTCCCTTTTTCCTCATCATCATAAATACTCATTACGCGCCTATCTTTTACACTGCGGCCAATATATCCGGTAACGGTACCATCTGTTTCAATATCGCCCCAAACCAATGCAATATATTTACGGGTTATGGTATGTTCATAAAACTGGCGGGCCAGCCAGGTCATTGCCCGTTCGTTTTTACTGATTAGTAGCAGGCCCGAGGTATCCTTATCTATCCGGTGTACCAAACCAGGCCGGCCATCATTACCCGGCAAAGTTGGCAATTGCTGAAAATGATAAACCAAGCCATTAACCAGTGTACCTGTATAATTGTTATACCCAGGGTGCACTACTAAACCCGGTGGCTTATTGATCACCAATACATCGTCATCCTCATAAAAAATATCCAGTGGGATGTTTTCTGGATATACTTCGGTATCCCTTGGCGGGTGTGGTAATACCACTGATATAACATCCATTGGCTTTACCTTATAACTGGCCTTAATGGGCTTATCATTCAGCAATACATTACCAAGTTCAATAGCGTTTTGAATACGGTTGCGCGACGCGTTTTCAATTCGGTGCATCAAAAACTTATCAATACGTAATAACGATTGGCCCTTATCAACCACAATCCGCAAATGCTCATATAGATCCTGCTCTTCTTCGGGCTCGTTAAATTCAGCGTCATTATTCATCGGCGCAAAAATACATTATCCACTTTTATTATTCTATTAATAAAAAAATGCAACTTTTTTATTAATATTACGTATAATAAAACACAAAATATATTTTTAATACTTTCAATTATTTTTATTTTGTTCAACCTTAATAAATCAACCCAAATGAAAAAAACCTTTACTTTCATCGTATTTGCAGCTTTAATAAGTTTTAAAGCTAGCGCACAAAATGATGGCGGCATCTCTAGCCTTTTCAAAGGTAACCCCGGCGATGTAAACAAATTGATCAATGCGTATACTACCCCTTTATTTAAAGGATTTGGTAACGGCTTAAATGGTGGCTGGACCAATACCGCCAAAACTCAAAAATTTTTACGCTTTGCCGTAAGGTTAAGTGCCACCGTTAGTATGGTTCCGGATGCGGAAAGAAATTATGATGTAAACGCATTGGGGCTAACCAATATAAAAGCCACCAATTCATCGCTCTCTATAGCCCCAACGTTTGCCGGCAGTAAGGACTTAAGTACCGGAATTACAGTTTCTGATCCATCAGCTCCTAACGATCCGCTTCGTCAGTACAAAACAACATTGCCAAAAGGTGTTAAGGAATTTATCCCGGCACCCCAGTTACAGTTAACAATCGGGTTAATAAAAAACACCGATGTAACCCTACGTATAATACCAACAACACAAATTACAGCCGATGTTGGCTCTGTTGGTATGACGGGCATAGGTTTTAAACACAACATCGCTCAGGATTTTGGCACAGCCAGCCACCTAATACCTTTTGATTTATCAATAGCGGTTGGTTATACCCGTTTAAGTTACACTAAACCGTTAAGCGTACAGCCTGATGCTGGCAATGGCGGCACAAACGGCAGTCAGGATTATAGCAATCAAACTTTACAGGGCGATTTTCGTGGTTGGGACGCACAGGTTATTATCTCCAAAAAATTATTGTTTTTTACACCATTCGCCTCTGTTGGTTACTTATCAAGCACTACAGATGTTGGTTTAAAGGGTAATTTCCCCTTTGTTACCGGAGTAAATTCATTAGGAAAACCTATCTATACCACTTTCGCAGATCCAATTTCCATAACAGGTTCAGCAACCGGGGTAAGCGGGCCACGAGCCGATGTTGGTTTCCAAATGAGCCTTTTCTTATTAAAAATATACGCCTCGTATAGCTTTGCTCAATACCAATCTGCCAATGTAGGTGTAGGGTTGGGCTTTTAAGTTAAATGAGTTTTATTGACCTCGAAATATACAGCCCCGTTCAGCAAATTAATCACCCCCTTTTTGCTGAACGGGGCTTAAGTGTTTTTATCAAACGTGATGATCTTATTCACCCGCTCATATCTGGCAATAAATGGCGCAAACTTAAATATGTACTGCAAAAGGCCCGCGCACAGCAAAAACAACATCTTATAACATTTGGCGGCTCCTACTCTAATCATTTACTCGCAACGGCTGCTGCCGCTGCCCTATTTGGTTTCAAATCCACAGGTATTGTACGTGGCGAACCTGTAGATAACCCCCATTTGTTTCTTTGCCGCCTGCATGGTATGAAACTGATATTTACTGACCGTGAGCGCTACCGAAACAAAATGCAATTATTTGATACTTATTTTGGCAATGATAATGATGCCTTTTTTATTGACGAAGGTGGCGCATCGGCAGAGGCTGCGCAGGGATGCAGCGAACTTATAAACGAACTTGATGAGGTATTTGATCATATTTTTTGTGCATGTGGCACAGGTACTACAGCAGCGGGCATTATAAATGGGATTGATCAACATCAATTACCTACATGCTTTAATGGTATACCCGTATTTAAAAATGGCGGATTTATTGCTGCAGAGATCGAAAAGTATCTGATCAAAAAACACGACTATCAATTGCATACCGCTTATCATTTTGGTGGATATGCAAAAACAAGCGCCCAACTTATAAAATTTATTGAGGAGTTTATACCATTAACCGGCATAATGATTGAGCCTGTTTACACAGGCAAAATGCTATACGCTATTTTTGATCTCATCAAAAACAACTATTTCTCATCCGGAAGTAAAATTTTGGCCATACATACAGGTGGTATTTTAGGTTTGCTTGGGTATCAAAATCAATTTTCATCGTTTAAAAATACACACCCATACTTATAGTATACCAATATTTGGAATATTCATTCAATTAATAGCGTGTTTAAACATGCTATATAATGGTTTTTAACCACGCTTAACAAACAACTACATAATTTGCAACCTACAATGGTTTTTTGTAAATTTGCCATATTATTAATGTTAAAATATTGTGACGGGCGTTATTAAATAAAATTATGAGATTGCCTACCCTTACTTTAAAAAATACTAATTTAGTATGTATAAAAACAAACTAATAGTTTATAATATACGTATTATGAATAGATAACTTCAAGAGCGGCTATAAATATGCTTAAAGCAGAATACTTACACGTATTTATAGTTAATATACTATCGAAAAAGTTACATAACAAAAAAGTTATATAAAATTTTTATTATTATAACACTTTTTATTATTAAAAACGTTGTTAAGTAGTATAATTGCTTTATAGGTAAA
>JANXTT010000098.1 GCA_025352225.1 Mucilaginibacter sp.
TAAAGCAATTATGCTTTGGATACAAAGTAAAGGCTGGTACAACAACCCGTATCTTAACGGTGTAGAATTTGGTTGGGAAATTACCAATACCGATGGTGTAGGTAAAAACTTCGGTTGTTCAAGGTATAGCGTATCTGCGCAGTAGGTTTGGATATTATTCCGCAATGATTGCTTATTTTAAAAAGTAATTGTTATACTGACAAGAGGTTGCCTTCAAAAAAATATTTTTTGAAGGTAACCTCTTTATTGATTTAAAAGCACTTGGCAGTATTTCAAACAGGATGTAGTCAGTGAATATTTGATATACGCGCCGAATCGCCCACCTTTTTATTTTGATTTGATGCTCGCATATTTATTTGTCGGGATAAAGTTTTTTTATGTGCTTAATGTGGTTTGCAATCATTTTTGTAAGAACTTCTTTGTCAACGTCTGCAAGTGACTTGATATGTACACACCCTTTGTCAGACTTGTGTTTGCCAAATTTTTCGAGCAGCATTTCTCGGTCGTCAAAATTTCCTGATAAATAGATTGCAATGGATGATGCTCTTGGCGAAAATGCAATATTTGGACTGTCGCCTTCTCTTCCACTTTCGTATTTGTAATGATGGCTTCCAAAACCAACAATACCCGGGCCCCACATTTTTGGTTCAAGTCCAGTTTGCTTTTGTATAAGTTGGATAAGACTAAAACTGTCTTTTTGTTTCATTTCATCTTTAACGGCACCAATAAAGTCGTCAACACTAATTGAAGTTGGTGTGGTTTTATTCTTTGCCATTGTGTATATGGTTTAGTCTTTCTTGTATGTGTGTAAGTTCCCCACTTTTAGTACGCATCAAAAGTAGATTTTTCTGTTAGTTTTTCAATTTTATTGTTGTTAAAACCCTTCCTGGCGAAAGTATATCGGGATGTCTATGTATAGGCTACTTATTTACTGTTAATTATAGGGATTGAAAACGCGTGGCTGATTGCTATCTATCCTAGATTGATGCCTTAAATATATCAAAATAGGAACCATTAAGGCAACCAACAAAAATAAAAAATTAACTAATTTCTATTCGTTAGATGCTCGAAATCTAAAAAGGCTGATCATGATTTATGATACAGCCTCTTAGCATCTTTTGGTATTGATTTTTGTAGCCCGTAGGGGAATCGAACCCCTGTTTCTAGAATGAAAATCTAACGTCCTAACCCCTAGACGAACGGGCCATTGTAATAAATAAAAAAAAGCATCAAGCAAAAAGTGAAAGTTAAATGCCCGACGGATCAGTTTTAACTTTTTAATTTTGACTTTTAACTTTATAGTAGCCCGTAGGGGAATCGAACCCCTGTTTCTAGAATGAAAATCTAACGTCCTAACCCCTAGACGAACGGGCCATTAAAGCTTATTTACTTTATGGCGATGCAAGTTTTACAATGTTTTAAACTCGCTACTACAAAAGAACACCCCTATTTTGGGATTGCAAAGATAGCCGTTTAAAAATAATTTAAAAATTTTAGTGATAAAAAAAATATAGCAATAAAATCATTGTTTACTTAGCCTTAACATTTAGCTGCATATCTTATCGTTTTCAAACAAAAAGCCATTTATTTCCTTTTTTATTTTATAACAATTTATGTTTCTTATGTAAAAAGATGGAGCTTTTAACTAATGGTTGCAAATAAGTTAAGCTGCAAAAGATGACATTAAGTGTGTATCTCGTTAAATTTTATCATAAGTAATTTCTTACCTTCATTATACATTACAACTTACCTATATGAAAGCAATATGGAATAACCAGGTAATTGCAGAAAGCAATGATACCGTAGTAATTGAGCGCAATCATTATTTCCCGATAAACAGCATTGAAAAGAAGTTCTTTAAACCTTCGGCCACCCATACCGCTTGCCCCTGGAAAGGCGAAGCAGCATACTATTCACTCGAAGTGAATGGCGAAAAAAATACAGACGCGGCCTGGTACTATCCTGAACCAAAACCGGCAGCAGCCGAAATTAAAGGTCATGTTGCTTTTTGGAAAGGTGTTACCGTAACAGAATAACCATGGAAACATACGATGCTATTATTATCGGTGCCGGGCAGGCAGGTACACCCCTGGCAAAAAAACTGGCACAGGCAGGCAAAAAAACAGCAATTATTGAGAAACGACTAGTAGGCGGCACATGCGTTAACGACGGATGTACCCCTACCAAAACGCTCATCGCTTCTGCAAGGGCTGCATACCTTGCAGCCAAAAGTAATGACTTGGGCGTGCATATCAAAGGCTATAGTATTGATATGCCGCAGATTAAGAAGCGTAAAGATGAGATTGTTGAAATGTTTAGAGGTGGTTCGCAAAAGGGGCTGGAAGCTACCAAGAATTTAGAGCTCATTTTTGGCGAAGCCACTTTTACTGGCCCTAAAAGCCTGGTTATTAATTTAAGCAATGGCGGCACACAGCAAATACAAGCCGATCAAATATTTATTGATACTGGTTTAGCAACCGCTATCCCCGAAATAGATGGTTTAAATGACATCGATTACCTCACCTCACATTCTATATTAGAGTTAGATACCGTACCCGATCATTTACTTATCATCGGTGCCAATTATATCGGTATGGAATTTGGGCAAATGTTCCGCCGGTTTGGCAGCAAAGTTACCATGCTGGAATATTCGCCCAAAGCATTAACCCGCGAGGATGACGATGTTGCAGCAGAAATAGTTAAGATACTGGAGGATGAAGGCATTGTTTTCCATGTAAATGCAAAAACTTCGCAAATTAAAAAGCTCCCTAATGGCGCTATTGAGGCCCACGTATTGATTGGCGATAAAAAGTGCACCATAACATGTTCGCATATTTTATTAGCATCTGGTCGTAAACCGCAAACAGAAAGCTTGCAGCTAACAAAAGCAGGCATAGAAACCGACGACAAAGGCTTTATAAAAGTTAATGATAAATTAGAAACCACCGCGCCTGGTATTTATGCTTTAGGCGATGTTAAGGGAGGCCCCGCGTTTACCCATATCGCTTATAATGATTACACTGTTGTGTACCGCAATTTAATTCATGGTGCCAACCTCACCATAAAAGATCGTATGGTGCCCTATTGCCTGTTTATTGACCCACCGCTGGGGCGGGTGGGCCTATCAGAAACGGAGGCTAAAAGGAAGGGCCTGAATATTAAAGTAGCCAAAATACCTATGGAACATGTGGCCCGCGCCATTGAAGTTGGCGAAACCCGTGGCTTTATGAAGGCCGTTGTGGATGCTGATACAAAAAAAATATTGGGTGTAGCCATTGTAGGTATCGAAGGAGGCGAGATTATGTCGGTAATGCAGATGGCGATGGTAGGCGGCATTACCTATGAAGAGATCAGGTATATGGCTTTTGCGCACCCTACCTATTCCGAATCGTTGAATAACCTGTTTATGGCGTTGGATGCCTAACCATTAAGTATGATCAAAGTTGAGAACCTTAGCAAAAATTTTGGGGCGGTAAACGCTGTTGATGATATTTCATTTGACGTTGCCGAGGGCGAAAAGCTGATCCTGCTCGGAACAAGTGGCTGCGGCAAAACCACTACTCTAAAAATGATCAACAGGCTTATTGAGCCTACGGCAGGAAAAATAAAGGTAAATGGCGAAAGTATTGATCAACAATCGCCGGAGCAATTACGCCGGGGCATAGGCTATGTTTTGCAGAATACTGGCCTGTTTCCGCATTATACCGTTGCCGAGAATATTGCCGTAGTTGCCCAATTACTACGCTGGGATAAAAAACGAATAGCCGATCGCATACATGAATTAATGCAAAAACTTCACCTCCCTGCCGGGTATTTAGATGTTTACCCCAACCAGCTTAGCGGCGGGCAACAGCAGCGGGTAGGGCTCGCTCGCGCGTTGATGGCTGATCCGCCTGTATTGTTAATGGATGAGCCCTTTGGCGCACTCGACCCGGTTACACGCTTTAAAATCAGAAAGGAGTTTAAAGACCTTGACGAACTGAAACGCAAAACTATTGTTATGGTTACCCATGATGTGCAGGAAGCTTTTGACCTGGCCGACCGGATTTGTTTAATGGATAAAGGCCGGATAGTACAAAACGGAACACCTGCCGAGTTGCTTTTTAAACCAGCAGATGATTTTGTAATAGAGTTTTTAAAGGAACAGCGCTTGCAACTGGAATTTAAAGCCGTTTGTGTTAGTGATTTATGGGAAATGCTGCCATCCATATCTTTAAAGGAACAAACTGCAAATATTTCGTCGCATATTACCGTTTGGGAAGCATTGGAGATATTGACCGCCCAGCATAAAAAAGCGCTATCGGTAATACGCCCCGAAAACAAAGAAATTAAAACCATAACTTTTGACCAGCTGATGCATACGTTTTACCAATACCAAAACAACAAAACCGTATGAAAGAGGGCCAACAAAATTTGATCGATTTTATGCGGCAAGAGTCTGATAAGATTTTGGCGCAGGTTATCACGCATATCGGGCTAACCTTTACCTCATTGATCATCGCTATTTTAATAGGCCTGCCTTTAGGTATTCTGATAGCGCGGCATAAACCTTTAGCAGTACCTGTTTTGGGCTTTGCTGGCATTATACAAACTATACCAAGTATTGCATTGCTGGGGTTTTTGATACCGATATTAGGCATTGGAGCCAAACCCGCCATATTCGCTCTGTTTTTATACGCCTTGCTGCCTATCATCCGCAACGCTTACACAGGCATAACCGAGGTTGACCCTGTTATTACCGAAGCTGCCAAAGCAATGGGAATGACCTATTGGCAAATATTATTCAAAGTAGAGTTTCCGTTGGCTATGCCCGTTATATTGGCTGGTATCCGTACGGCTACTGTAATTAATGTGGGCGTGGCAACCTTGGCATCGTTAATTGCCGCGGGTGGCTTAGGCGAGTTTATTTTCGGCGGCATATCATTAAATAATACCAACATGATTCTCGCGGGGGCTATCCCCTCAGCTTTATTAGCTATTATTTTTGATTTCCTTTTATCGCGCGTACAGCATATCAACTTTAAAAAAGCACGTATAGGCAGGGTTACAACATCCGTCGCGGTTATCATCGCTGGTTTAGCTTTATTCTACCTTATACCATCGGCTTACGCGGGCAAATTAACCGCTGGTTTTACCCCCGAATTTATGGGCCGCCGCGATGGCGACCTGGGTTTAAGAGAAAAGTATGGACTAAAGATACATACCGTAGTGATTAGCGATGCTATAATGTACAAAGCCGCGTTTGAAAAACACCTGGATGTGATTAGCGGATACTCTACAGACGGCCGTTTAAAAGCTTTTGATTTGGTGGTACTGAAAGACGATAAACATATTTTTCCTCCGTATTACGCTGCGCCCATTGTGTCTGACGGGGCATTGAAGCAGTTTCCGCAACTGGAAAAAACACTGAATATGCTTTCGGGAAAGATAACCGATTCCATCATGACGGAGTTAAATTACCGGGTTGATTATCTGCACCAAAGCCCCGAAAAAGTAGCTCAGGATTTTTTGATAGCCAAACAACTCTATCAGCAACCCCGCAACGCCAATAACCAGGGCACGGTGCGCATAGGCTCCAAAATATTTGGCGAACAGTATATTTTAGCCGCCATGTACGCCATGCTTATTAAAGGTTATACTAATTATAACGTATCAACCAAAACCGGCTTAGGCGGCACTAAAATATGTTTTGACGCATTGATTAATAACCAGATAGACGTTTATCCGGAGTATACCGGCACAGGGTTGTTGGTTATGCTTCAAGCACCTCCCCAAATAACAGACACATTGGTGTTAGATAAGCAAAAAGTTTACAATTATGTGAAACAGCAATTCAAAACTAAATATGCAATATCGTGGTTAATACCCATAGGATTTAACAATGCCTATGCCTTAATGATGCGAAAGAAACAAGCGGAAAGCTTAAATATTAAAACAATTTCTGACCTCACACGATATTTGGAAAGCAAATAATTTATGGACTTATCCGCAAGCTACAATAAAGTACGCCAGCTAACCGAACAGATATGCAGCCCACTGCAAACTGAAGATTATGTAGTGCAACCAATAGTTGATGTTAGTCCGCCTAAATGGCATTTGGGCCATAGCACCTGGTTTTTTGAAACCTTTGTTTTGAAGCCTCATTTTATGGGGTACCAGCAATTTGATCCGGATTATAATTATGTATTTAACAGCTACTACGAAACTATTGGTAACCGTGTTATACGCACCGATCGCGGAAATCTTAGTCGCCCTACGGTTGCAGACGTTTACCGTTACCGCGAATATGTTGACAACGCCATGGATAAATTTTTATGCCAGGAGCCATCAGCACAGGTAGCAGAAATTATGGCTCTGGGTTTAAATCATGAAGAGCAGCATCAAGAACTATTATATTACGACATTAAATACATATTGGGCCATAACCCGTTGTTCCCACCCTATTCCAAATTATACCAGTCGCCACCAGCAGCTATTTCAGCAACAGCGTTTACTACTATCCCGGAAGGTGTGTATGCAATTGGTTTTGATGATGAAGGCTTTTGTTTTGATAATGAGCTTAACCGCCATAAGGTTTATTTGAACAGCTTTGAGATTAGCAGCGCATTAGTAACTAATAAGGAGTACCTGGAATTTATAAACGCCGGGGGCTACCACGATTTTCGCTTTTGGCATGCCGAAGGTTGGGATTGGGTTAAGAACAATAAAATTGAAGCGCCACTTTATTGGCATTTAATTGATGGGCAATGGCATAACTATACGTATCAGGGTTTGCAGGGTATTGATAGCGGCGCACCTGTTTGCCATGTTAGTTATTACGAAGCGTACGCTTATGCATCATGGAAGGGGATGCGTTTGCCTACCGAGTTTGAGTGGGAAGTAGCGGCAACTCAATTTAAATGGGGGAAAGCCTGGGAATGGACCGAAAGTGCTTACCTGCCTTACCCCGGCTTTGTAAAAGCCGAAGGTGCCATTGGCGAATATAATGGCAAGTTTATGGTTAACCAAAAAGTACTGCGCGGCGCATCCGAAGTTACATCACCGGGGCATAGCCGCATTACCTATCGAAATTTTTTTCACCCGCATTTACGCTGGCTTTTTAGCGGAATACGGTTGGCCCGCTAACCTTATTGTACCGAAAAACATGAATATTGAAACACTACCTATCAACATGAATTATACAGATGACAAGCATGTATCTGTTAACAAATTTTGCGAAGATGTAATAAGTGGCCTAACCTCATCACCCAAACGGCTAGACTCTAAGTATTTTTATGATGCTACCGGAGACAGGCTTTTTCAGGATTTGATGGAATGCCCCGAATATTATCCCACCAAGTGCGAACTCGACATATTTGCCAACCAAACCGAGGCCCTGGCTAATGCCATTATTGGCGATAAAGGAGATGAGTTTGACCTGATAGAATTAGGTGCCGGCGATGCGATGAAATCATCCTATTTATTAAGCCACTTGGTAAATAAAGGCATAAATTTTACCTATTTACCTATTGATATTTCGGCAAACGTAATTGAGCTTTTGGATAATGAACTATCAGAAAACATACCGGGATTAATTTTCCGGGGATTGAACGGCGAATACTTTGATATGCTTAAAAAAGCAGCGGCACTATCCAATAAACGCAAAGTGGTATTATTTTTAGGATCCAACATAGGCAACATGCCTATTGCTGATGCTGAAAACTTTTGCTTTAAGCTGCGCGACAATCTTTCGCATGGCGATATGGTGATAATTGGTTTCGACCTTAAAAAGAATCCTAAAATAATATTGGATGCGTATAACGACAAGGGCGGCATCACCAAAAACTTCAATCTTAATTTATTGAAACGCATTAACCGCGAGCTGAACGCGGATTTTAATTTAGGGCAATTTGACCACTACCCGGTTTACGATCCGGAAACGGGGGCCTGCAAAAGCTATCTCATCAGTCTATCAGATCAGCAAGTTAACTTAGGCTCGTGCAATAAAAGCATCCGTTTCCATAAAGATGAGGTAATTTTTATGGAGATCTCACAAAAGTTTACGGTACAGCAAACAAAAGATATAGCCATTAGTACAGGCTTTAGTCCGGTTGATTACCTTTTTGATACCCGGGAATGGTTTACAGATGCCATTTGGTTAGCCAGGTATATCAGTTATATTTAGCTAACATTGCTGAATGATTTTATATTTTAGCGGTATTATTGCGCCTTAAATATGAATGATAACTTGTACGAAAAAAACCAGATGCCTGATTTTGGTATGATACAAACCATGCGGTGGTATGGCCCTAAAGATCCGGTTAGTTTATGGGATATCCGCCAGGCGGGGTGTACAGGTGTAGTAACCGCGCTCCATCATATCCCTAACGGCGAGATCTGGACGGTTGAAGAGATCAGGAAACGCCAGTTGTTGGTTGAAGAAGTTGGCATGGTTTGGAACGTAGTTGAAAGCGTACCCGTACACGAGTGCATTAAAACACAATCGGGCAATTTTAAGCAGTACATCGAAAACTATAAGCAAAGCATCATTAACCTGGCTCATTGCGGCATCAATATAGTTACCTACAATTTTATGCCCGTGTTGGATTGGACCCGCACCGACCTTAGTTTTACCGTTGAAGACGGCTCCAAAGCATTGCGGTTTGAAAAAGCCGCTTTTATTGCTTTTGAGGTATTTATGCTGAAACGTAAAGGTGCAGAAAACGCGTACACGGCAGAAGAGTTGGCACGAGCTACAGAAAGGTTTAACGCCATGAGCGATGATGATAAACTATTGCTGCAACGTAATATTATTGCGGGCTTACCCGGCAGCGAAGAAAGCTTTACGCTCGAAAAATTTCAGCAGGCTTTAGATGCTTATCAGGGCATTGATGCCGATAAACTGCGCAGCAACTTGATCTATTTCTTACAACAGATTATCCCTATTGCCGATGAGCATGGTGTGAAGATGGTTATCCACCCCGATGATCCTCCTTATCCAATTTTAGGTTTACCGCGTGTTGTTAGCACGGCAGCGCATATTCAGCAACTGATAGAAGCCGTACCCTCCTTAAACAATGGGCTTTGTTTTTGCACCGGATCTTTTGGTGTTAGAGCGGATAATGACCTGCCGGCAATGGTGAAGCATTTTGCCAACCGAATAAACTTTATACACTTACGCAGCACCCACCGCAATGAACATGGCGATTTTTACGAAGACGATCACCTGGAAGGCGATGTAGACATGTATGCCGTAGTAAAAGAACTGGTGCACCTGATGCAGCAACGTAAACTAAGCATCCCCATGCGCCCCGACCATGGCCACCAAATGCTGGACGACCTGAAGAAAAAAACTAACCCGGGTTACTCTGCCATTGGCAGGTTAAGGGGCCTAGCTGAGTTACGCGGGTTGGAGTTTGGGATATTAAAGGGTTTACGGGGGGAGTAAGCGAAGTTATAAGCGGGCGTTAATTATACTAGAGAGAGGCTTGGTTTAGGTGGGCGACACAAGTAGCCTATACACATAGCCAACCCTACATACTTGCGCTAGTAATGGGCGGCCCAAGTAGCCCATACACATAACCAACCCGACATACTTGAGCAGGGAAGGGGATCCGGCGAATATTTTTGGCGATTTTAAACCAAATACACCTTCCGGCAACAAAACATTCAAAAGAGATGTAAATAGTGGTAAATTGCCGAAAAACACTCAGCATTTAAAGTACAATTCCAAAACAGGGAAATTAGAATGAATTTAGATGAAAAACTAGATGCTTGGCAATTAATTCAAAGAAATGAATTTAAACAAGCTTGCTTAAAAGCAGATGAAGATTACGCAACTACAAATAGTGTTCTGCATTTAAGAAATAAAATATATGCATTGCTCCACTTAAAAGCTTATTCAGAAGTTATTTTATTAACTAAAAAAATAATAGAAATTAGAAATGGAGAAACAGAAAGTGATTTTATATATCAAGGAATTGGTTATTGGTTATTAGACGAAAAACTTAAAGCGGTAGAAGTTTGGAGTTCAGCAACTAAAACAAAGTATACTGATGCAGCTGGTGGAGTAGGACTCCAAGTCTTATTGTATTTTGCAAGTGTAGTGTTGAAAAAAGGAGAATTAAAAATAGCAGTCACAAAAGCGCTTAAAAAATTGTTGAAATTCAAAACTGCTATTAATTGGCCAGGGCCACTTGGTAGTTATTTGTTAGACGAATTGACAGAAGACGATTTGGTTTCCCGTGTTTCTGCTATGGATATTCTTAAAGAGCGACAGATGTGTCAAGCTTATTTTGCGATCGCGATTAAAGAATTAGAAAAAGGAGATCAAAAAAAATATTTAAAGCGATTGGAAGGATGTATAAGTTTCGGATCGTTGGCTTCTCTAGAACCAATGTATTATATGGCAAAAGGTGAAATTGGCATGTAATAGGTGATCTCCAGTACTTCTGAAGGTTTCTTATTAATTGTGTAGTGTATCCCCTTCCTGGCGCAAGTATGTCGGGAGGGAAAGCGCGGTAGCTACTTGTGCCTAAATAATTTACAATTTGAGTTTATTGATTATCTTTAAGTATGAGTTCGAAATACAAGATCAGGAAGCAGGAGAAGACAAACAGCGCGTCACAAGTAGCCTTTACATACATGCCAGCCCGACATACTTGCGCCAGTGTTGGGCTCAGTACCCCTAAAAAATAATTTAATAGCATGAGGACTAAAACCATTATCCAACTTACTATAGGCCTTGTCACATTGTTTGGTTGTTATTTAAATAAGAATGATAGCCAATCCATTGCGAAAATTAAATATTATCTTGGCACCAATCTACCTGGAATAAGTGATGCATATATTTTTGAAAATAGCCCACCTGAATACGATTATCCGAGGAATATTTATATTAGCTTTACTTGTAAAGACCCCAAAAGTGTCGTTGGAAAATTAAATCTTATACCCTCTGATCCGCATTTAAATAGAGACTCGTCTAGAAAAGGAGATTATATTTTATCAAAATATAATACTAATTTTTGGAAAATGAGAAGTACAATCATGAACCGCACAATTGAAGACATTGAAAAAAACAAGTTAGAATGGTGGAAGCCGGACACATGTGCATCAGCAATAACATATGGGGGCTTCTACAACGAATTTTATAAAAACAGGATAGTAAACGGTAAAAAACCGTCTACAGGAAGGTTAATATTCCAGTTCCATAAAACCAGAGTATTCATACAAATTGACTTGATGGACGGTAAGTAGCTTGGTTTAATACTGTCTTGCCATCCTGGCATTTAGACAAAACAGAGCGTCACAAGTAGCCTTTACACACATAGCCAGCCCGACATACTTGAGCAAGGGAATGGTAAAAACGTTACTCTGCTACCGAGAAAAGCATTAATGCAAAAAATATTACAATTATGGCCGAAGTAGAATTTATTCGTAAACTAATAAATCACTGGGAAAGAAATAATATTCCTTTTGTATCCGTCTATCGTAAAGAGATATATGGTATATTAAATAACACTGATATTAAATTACCGATAGATTTCCAAAATTTATATCAAAGCGTTAATGGCACTGTTGATTGTGATCATGAAGGTTTTTTATTTTACAAGTGGGAAGATATTATAACTATGGGGAAAAAGTTTTCTCTGGAGAGAAATGATGAATTTTATAATGTTGTAATTTTTATCGATTATATGCAAGCTAGTTGGTGGTACGGTGTTGCAATCACGGGTGACAGTTACGAAATAGGTATTATAGCCAATGAAAGAAGATTTAAACCGATAACGAATTCACTTGAAACATTTGTGGATTTGTATATTGAAGACTCAGAATTACTTTATGATTATGGGGGCTTCTACCCGCCCGTCTAAGCGTTTCCGTAATTAGCACACGCCACAGGCGTGCGCTAGCGAGGGGCAATTTAATACGACATTATTTAAGACCTATAATAATTGTTAGTTTTTGAACCTATTGCAACTGACAAAGCAAAAAAAAGTGGAAACCAGCTACCACTCAAAAAAACGGGGCGATACCGAAAAGCCAAATGAGTAGGGAAAAACCAAAATTAAAAAGCATAAATATGGTAACATTCACTATTACACACGAAGTTAGAGACTTCGCAGAATGGAAAAAAAGATTTGATGCAGATGAACCAAATCGAGCAAATGCAGGAGTAAAATTAGTAAGCTTGTACACAGCAATTGAAAACTCTAATCTTGTAACGGCTATTTTTGACGCCCCAAGTGCAGATGTTGTTAATGGCATGTTGAGCAGCCCAGAATTGAAAGAAACAATGAAAAATGCAGGAGTTATTAGTGCTCCTGATGTAAAAATTATGAACAGAGTATAAATGCTATAATAAAGTCAAAGTAGGGTATTAAATGTTTTATTTAACACCCTACTTTGATTTAAAATTATAATAAAAAACTGCTCATAACAAAAAGTTTTGCATCAGCAGGGGGCAACGGATGAATCTTCATCCCAACGCTGGTGCGCGTGCCGCGTTTCCAAACCCTAATGCTACCGTTTCTAACTGAGGTATTAGGTTGCAAAGCCAAGTTTTAATGCGTATATTGATGCGATAAAACAAAAACATGCCCATTGCAAATTTGATAACCAAAGTTGGTAAAGCATATAAAATTTACCCATAAATACCCATGTTTTACATACTGTCCCGTCCTGAAAAAAGTTGACTAAAAAAAGTCAACGTCATGAAAGACCAATTAGTTAGAGAGGCACATGGTGTCTCGAAAC
>JANXTT010000121.1 GCA_025352225.1 Mucilaginibacter sp.
TCCCCATTTTGCGCAAAGATTTTATGATAGACGAATATCAGATTATCGAAGCCAAAGCTTTAGGTGCTGATATTATCCTGCTGATAGCGGCGATATTAACTCCGTTGCAAATTAAACAAATGGCCAGCCTTGCCAAAAGCCTGGATTTGAATGTATTACTGGAAGTGCATAACCTGGAGGAGCTTGAACGCAGTATTGACTCTAACCTAACTGCCATAGGTGTAAACAACCGTAACCTGGCCGATTTTACCGTATCGGTAGAAACCTCGTTTCAGTTATTTGAACATATCCCCAAAGAATTTTTAAAAATCTCCGAAAGTGCCATCAGCGATACCGAAACCATCAAAAAATTAAAAGCCGCTGGTTTTAACGGATTTTTAATAGGAGAGAATTTTATGAAGGAAGCTGACCCTGGCATTGCCATGAGGGAGTTTGTGAAAGGGTTGTAATGTCGGATTTTTATATCTGTTAAGTGTATACTGCTACTTTATTGGACGTGGATTTAATTTAAAATGGCAAATTGCAATAGTTGTATAGTAAATAACCAAACATTTTCTAAACTCTTGTAACAATCCACAGCCTTTGCTGTCTAATATTTTAACTCTTCACCAGATTTTAAATATTAGTAGTTATGAAATGGGGCTTTATATCAAAAAACAAATCGGCAGCCGCGAAGGCTAAAAAAAGCAAACTCCGCGAATGGGGCGATGCCATATTGTTTGCTGTAGTGGCATCAACCATAATTAAGGGCCTTTTATTTTCGGCATTTGCCATTCCTTCGGGCTCGATGGAAGGCACACTTTTAACCGGCGATTATTTATTTGTGAGCAAATTTGCTTACGGCCCCCGCATGCCAATAACGCCAATAGCTATACCTTTCCTGGAATCGAGGGTGACAAGCAGCAAGATCAAAACTTACTGGGATGGTTTACAGCTACCATATTTTAGGCTGCCCGGCTTATCAGCAGTTAAACGTGGTGATGTTGTAGTGTTTAACTATCCGCCCGAAACCATTAATACACCAGTTGATATGGGTACGCATTATATAAAGCGCTGTGTGGGCCTCCCCGGCGATGTGCTCTCGATAGTTAACAGTAGGGTATATGTGAATGGCCTAATGCTTAAAAACGCGCCACAAGCGCAAACATCTTATCTGGTAACAACTAACGGGCAAGATATTAACCCACAGGTGCTGCAAGACCTGCATATTGATACCAGGCAGCAACTAAGTAATACCGAGTACGAAATGATTATCCCGGTTGATAGTTACGCGGAGTTTAAAAGTTACTCTAATATTAAAGCTCTAATACCAGTTGTGGAGCCTAAAGGGCAATATAACCCAACTATATATCCGCATAACCCATTAATTAAATGGAACGATGATAATTATGGGCCGCTAACTATACCCAAAAAAGGGTGGACGGTAAAGCTCAACGATTCAACTCTGGCTTTATATAGCGATGCCATTAGCATATATGAACATAATAAGTTGGCCGGGGCGGGTAACGCTATCTATATTAATGATAAAAAGGTGGACTGCTATACTTTTAAAATGAATTATTACTGGATGATGGGCGATAACCGCCACAACTCCGCCGATTCACGGTCGTGGGGGTTTGTACCCGAAGATCATATAGTGGGCAAAGCGATGGTAACCTGGATGAGTACAGATAGTGCCGGAACGTTTTTAAACCACATCAGGTGGAACAGAATAATGAAACTGATTCATTGATTCTAAGTTATCAGCATTTTTCAAGTTTTATAGAATCAAGCCTCAAGCTCTACAATGTTTATTTCAGTGGAGATTAGAAGGTCAATTACTTTATTAATGTTAGGCTTGATCAGTTCCCATAGCGTCCTGTTATTGCAATTACCTATTTTCAATTTATAAGCTTGGGTGGAGAACCTAAACGAATTATAAGTTCAGAAAAATCGGCATCTTTTGACATAATAATTATACCACCTGCGTCTTTAGCAATTCTATAGATTTCAGCATCTGATAAGCTGTTCAATGAAAGCGCATATGACGATTTTACAGTAAATCCTGCATAGTCGGCCATCCATTTGGCTATAATAGGAGAGATCTGCGTATCAATCCATATTTCCCAATTTTTAGGCGGCATGTATAATGGTAGTATTGCGCATTTTTAACGAAGCGTATAGTAAAGCGGCGTAAATATCGTCTTGCTCCAGGATGGGATGTTGTTCTAAAATTGTTACTTCAGACATTCCTGACGATAATAATTCTAAAATATCACTCACAGGAAAGCGAAGCCCGCGTATGGTAGGCTTACCATTTAACAGTCCGGGAACTATAGTAATGCGTTCTAATAGCGATTGTTGACGCGTATTCATATGCTGAAATTCTAATAACTAAATTACGAAAAATTATTAATTGACCTCGTTCTAAAACAATTCTATATAAATAAGCTGTTAATAAGAATGTGTAACTTTGCATATTGATTGTTATTGAATGAAGCAAAAATTTTATGATACTGCTGTGAAGCAGGAACGCGCTATACTTGTTGGCGTTATTACGCCCAATGAAACTATAGACCAGGGGCGTGAGTACTTAGCCGAACTGGAGTTTTTAGTTGAAACCGCTGGTGGGAAAACCGTTAAAACTTTTACCCAAAAAATGCTTCGGCCGGAGCGCTCCACATTTGTGGGTACCGGCAAGCTGGAAGAGATTAAAGCATTTGTTGATGCCGAGGAGATTGATATTGTGGTTTTTGATGATGGTTTATCCCCATCGCAGCTACGTAATATTGAGAACGAATTAGGGGTTAAGATACTGGACAGGAACAACCTGATATTGGATATTTTTGCGGCACGTGCGCAAACATCACAGGCACGGTCGCAGGTGGAGCTGGCGCAATTACAATACTTGTTACCGCGCCTTACCCGCTTATGGACACACCTGGAACGCCAAAAGGGTGGGATTGGTATGCGGGGGCCGGGCGAGTCGCAAATAGAAACAGACAGGCGTATTATCTTAAATAAAATATCATTACTTAAAGAAAAACTAAAGCTCATTGACCGGCAGAACGAAACGCAGCGTAAAAACCGCGGGCAGCTTATCCGCGCGGCTTTGGTAGGCTATACCAACGTGGGTAAATCTACCATCATGAATATGATCTCCAAATCGGAAGTATTTGCTGAAAATAAGCTGTTTGCTACGTTGGATACAACGGTTAGAAAGGTTGTTATTGAGAACCTGCCTTTTTTGTTATCAGATACTGTTGGTTTTATCCGTAAGCTGCCGCATCATTTGGTGGAATGTTTTAAATCAACGCTTGACGAAGTTAGGGAAGCGGATATTCTGATCCATGTAGTGGATGTTTCGCACCCCGGTTTTGAAGATCAGATTAGAACGGTTAACGAGACCTTGAAGGAGCTGGGAGCCATTGATAAGCAGATGATTACGGTTTTTAATAAGATAGACGCCTATAAACCTGCACCAGTTGACCCTGATGAACCCGAACTGATAATGACGCTTAATGATTTTAAGCAAAGCTGGATGGCTAAAAATAGTAGCCCCGCTATATTTATTTCGGCATTGAAAAAAGAAAATATAGACGAGTTTAGGCAATTGCTATATGAGCGGGCCAAGGCTATACATACCGAACGGTATCCGTACGATAGCCTGTTATATTGATAACTGATTGGTGCTTAAATAGGGCTAAAATCTATAGCCTTTCGGTATCTTTTAACAGAACCCAACCCAAACTTGAGCCCTAATGAAAAATAGTTATAAAATTTTATGGAGGAACGACTATATGGGTTATATGCTCCATCTATCCCCTTACCAAACGCGGTATTAAAACTATAGGCGATATCCAAACGAAATTGGGGCTCATTGTATCCGTTAAAAATTTTAAAATCATAACCAACTCTTATCGGAATAAGCAAGTTCTTACTGTTAACTGTATAACTATTGTAAGCTGTATCATTAATACTCTTTACTGTAGAGTTATTAAGTAATAACCCTAAACCGGTGCCTATGTATGCATTTTTAAGGCCATTTAAAAACGAATTTCGTGCATAGTCAATCAGCTCTCCAGCTTGTAAATCCGCGTGTACTATAGCAGTGTAGTAGTTGTTGGAAAATTGCCTTATAGCACCATTAGCTAACGTACCCCCTCCGATTAGTTTTCCAATTTGAGTTTCAAGGGTCAATGTTGAAAAGGGTGTTATATAGTAATTTGCGTTTAAGTTAAAAGCCATACTGCCGGATGAAGCTTGCCCCGCACCGTATTTTGTGATACCATAACCTGCCCCAATACTAAACTGATGATAGTCAAAACAACTTTGCGCGTTTGCGGCTAAACATGTAATTACAAATATTAATATTAAACTATACTTTTTCAATTGGTAATTAATTAAACATACAAAAGTAACTATAAATATCAATATTGATAATACGTTAAATATCGGATAATTCTTATTATTTTTTGAGATTAAAACTAAATGCCAGCTATAATCTTTATTATTGTTATTATATGTTCTAGATTAATTGCAGCTAAGTTAGCGGATGCGGTTTTTTTATACATTTGAGTAAAATATGCTCGGTTAAAAAAAATTTATATGGAATCAAAACGTCAGCAAAAATTTGCAGGAGTAATTCAGGAAGACCTTGCAGTAATATTTCAGCGCGAGGGAATGAATATTTTACCTAATACATTGGTAACAATAACAAAAGTACGGGTGACCCCGGATTTAGCTTTGGCTCGTATTTTTTTAAGTTTCTTTAATAATGCAAACGCGCAACAGGCACTCCAAACCATTAAATTACATGCATCCGAGATCAGGTATAAATTAGGTGCGCGAATTAAAGACCAGGTAAGGATAATTCCGCAACTGGAGTTTTTTATTGACGATACCAGCGAATACGTGGAACGTATGGACAAAATATTTGATAAAATACATAAGGACGAACGGCCCGGCGAAAGCGAGTAATTACCTGATGAGCCCTGATCAAAAATTAAAAAACTTTATCAACGGTTTTCCGGGATCGGTTGGAAAGGTAGTTGATTTTGATTTGACCCGTGATAAGGTATTAAATTTAAACCTTACAGGCAACAACCTGGAATTAACCACTGGTATTATTGCTGATATACAACTGTTTTCTGATTGGGTTGCTGATAAACTTGCCCTTAACCATTGTAAATATGGCATAGGCGGTTATTTGGAGCATCGTACAATATATAACCATAGTGCATTGTTTAATACAGCGGCCGAGCCCCGCTGTTTACATTTAGGTGTAGATATTTGGGGGAATGCAGCAACCCCGGTGTATGCTGCATTTGATGGCCGGGTGCATAGCTTTAAAGATAATAACCAACCCGGGGATTATGGGCCGACCATAATTTTGGAACATAACTTAAATGGCTTGCAATTATATACTTTATATGGCCATTTAAACAGGGAATGCCTTGCTCCCTTATACGCGGGAATGCCTGTTAAGGCGAATGACCCAATAGCCCAATTTGGGCATGCCACGGTGAACGGTAACTGGCCCCCTCATTTGCATTTCCAGGTAATGTTTGATATGCAGGGATATAAAGGCGACTATCCCGGAGCCTGCCGCTTATCAGAAAAGGATGTCTGGTGCAGCAATACATCTGATCCGAATTGGATACTTCAATTTCCGCAAGCGGCTATAATGTAATTGTAATACAATCGTTTAATATAAAATAAGCTTTGTTTTTTTAATCAATGAATCATTTACTGCTATTTATAAATCTATTGCTTCTTCCGTTTGGTAAAACTGACGAACTGCCCCAGTTTAAAGGAGGTACTAATGCATTGAGCAATTTTTTAACTCAATACGTGGTATACCCCGAATATTCAAGGCAAAATTGCATCTCGGGTACAGTACAGGTGAGTTTCAATATTAACAAAGCGGGCAAAGTATATCATGTTAAGGTTTATAAAGGTTTAGGTATTGACCTGGATGATGAAGCAATGAGGCTTATTAAACTAACATCCGGTAAATGGTTATTGCCGGCCAATTATATTACTGATGCCAATTTGATAGTGCCTATTGTATTTCATTCGGACGACGGCCGTTGTGGAGCCGTTGACCGGAATGAAATGGGCGCGGCCATTGCGGCCTACAAGGCGCACGAAGGCTTAGTTAACGCGGTTACTAATTACTACACTAATAAATATCTCGGAAAGGCCGATTCATCAAAAGAGCAGCTTATTATAGCACTTAAAGAACAGTTAGGGTTTGATGAGGCATTTACCAACCGTGTACTGGCGCAGGCTATGCATAAATTAAAAGAAGGTGATAATGAGGGCGCATGTGCCGATTGGCTCTTTATAAAAAATATTGGAAGCGATAAAGCAGATAAATGGTTGGCTAAGTATTGTAAATAAATAGACTCATAGTCAAGCTATTGTCTTATTTTTATCTATCGAAAGCTAAAATTACCTATTAATTAAATTATCATTCTATATTTGGATAATTTTAATAATAATATAATGGCAGAAGGTACAGTAAAGTTTTTTAATGAAACTAAAGGTTTCGGATTCATCGTTCCGACCAATGGAGATGCAGAAGTTTTTGTTCACTCATCAGGTCTGATTGATCAGATCCGTGAGAATGACAACGTTGAGTACGAAGTTGAAAAGGGCAAAAAAGGACTGAATGCGGTTAATGTTAAAGTTATTTCTTAATTAGATATAAATATCATTATCGTACAAAAAGCGGTGAGTACAAAAACTCACCGCTTTTTTTGTTTAACGCACATTGCGCCCTTTCCAGTGGTATTTGCGCGTATTGCCCATAATACCTACATATACAAAGTAAATGATATGTACAGGAGATAAAAGTATCAGTAAAAACACTAACCTTACACGCCCCAGGAACGACATAATAGGTATTAGATACAGGGTTTCGAAAAGATGTTTGAGGATAAATTGTATCAGCAGCAGCTTAAAAAAATAAGGGTTGAAAAAGCCTAATAAAGCATTTACCAGTAATGATAGGTTGAATAACCATATGCATGCTCCAAAAACAACCACTTTTTTATCCTTATATTTAGTTGATTTTGATGCCCAGCGACGCCTTTGCTGTAAAAAATCGTGCAGGGTAGGCTTGGCATGGGTGTATACTATGGCCTCACGTTTTTTTAGGAACCCAATTCGGGCAGGATATTTTTCGGCCACCTTTTGTAATAAAAGTTCATCATCGCCCGATGCCAGGTCATCAATGCCTTTAAACCCCCCAACCTCGTAAAATACATCCTTACGGTATGCGAAATTTGCACCATTGCATGTTGACGCTCTTTTGTTGCCGATAAATGCTGCTCCTATTCCGATTAAATATGAAAATTCGATGGTTTGCATGCGTTCAAACAAATTCTTTTCTTCAAAATAGGTTACCGGCGAGGATACCATCACCAGGTTGTTTGCCTGGTAATAATCAACAATTGACGAAAGCCATTTTGCCCCCATGCGGCAATCGGCATCGGTGGCAACTAAAAAATCGCCTGTTGATAATTTAATAGCCTCGGTAATAGCGCGTTTTTTATAAGAGTTAAGTGCCTTTTCGTCTTTAAGCTGCAATAATTTTACCCCCTTGCTGGCATAGCTTTTAATAATCTCCGCCGTATTATCAGTAGAGTGGTCATCGGCAATAATGAGTTCAAATAACCCGGAAGGATAGTCCTGAGCTAAAATATCATTGATAGTGAGGTGTATTTTTTCCTCCTCGTTGCGCGCTGCTATCAGGATAGTAACCTTTGTAATTAAAGGTAAACCCGATGGCTCCGGAATTTTTAAATTTGACCATCCTTTAATAAGGTAGCCCAATGTAGCCAGGTATATACCCGTGCATAAAAGCGATATTATACTATGAATTTCGATCAAAGAAGTTAATTTTTAATACAAATACAGAACCTAAAATAGCTGGAATTATTAAGTTGATAAACCATATTGATGATACAGCGGCAATTACTGCCAAATGCTGGTTGGTAATAAAGGCAAAAAAGGTAGAAGCTGTTATCCCGCGTAAGCCCACATCTATCAGATCAAGCGTAGGCAATGCCGATTGGATGAAGAACATGTTGAAAACCATCATCAAGACAGGGAACAATGGTAGTCCCGGAATTAGCATATGGATAACCAGGTAATATTGAAAAGAAAAAACCGCGAATCTGGTTACACAAAATAGCATCACCCGGATGAGGTCTGTTGTTTGATACCTGGATACTACGCTAAAAAAACGCTCGTATTTATGAAGAAACTTAATTTTATTTAACCAGGAGAACAGCCAGCGAATGTTAAAATAGCAAGTAAGCATAAATACCGCAAAAGCTACCGATACTATTGTAAACAATGCCAGCAGCCAGATATTTAAATGAATATAGCTGTATAAAAACCAGTTAATGGCAATTACGCCAACTACGTTGGTTGTTACATTTTGCCCGAACGAGCCAATGCCCATAGTAAATACCCCGTAACCACGTTTACGGGGTGGTAAAAATAGAACACGGCCACCGTATTCGCCTAATCGGTTGGGTGTAAATATGGCCCAGGTTAGGCCGCAAAATACAGCCTCTGTTGATCGCCATAAACTCATTTTATGCAATTGGCGGGTGAGGTATTTCCATTTGCTTGCCTCTATCAACCAGTTAACCAGCATCAGTACAAAAACTATACTCATGGTAGTATACACTTGCGTTTGATTTATAGCTGATAGCAGCCCTTTAAATTTAATTAATTCGCTTTTATTGGTAATGCTACGGTATATAAAGCCATAGGCTAAAGCTATGATGACAGCTTTGATACAATAGGAAATTATTTTTTTGGCAGATTGGGTCAAATGGTAAAGTTTTTTGCAATGTTACAAAATGAGGGATGATAAAGCATACATTAACTGCTTTATTTGATAAATTGTTTTAATGCTATACAACCTTTTGTTTATACTTGCTTATGCAGCCAGTTAATATTAAGGAGCGTGTGATTTTAGGGATAGACCCCGGTACTGCTGTAATGGGGTACGGAATTATTAAAGAAACCGGGCCAAAGGTGGAGTTGATTAGTTTGGGTGTGGTTAAGATGGAACACCTTGACGATCAGGCATTAAAATTACAGCGGATTTTTGAAAAAACGCTCAGCCTTATTGATCAGTATAACCCTGATTGTATGGCGCTTGAGGCACCTTTTTATGGTAAAAACATACAGGTGATGCTAAAACTGGGCCGTGCCCAGGGTGTGGCTATGGCTGCGGGTTTATCGCGTAATTTAACGATTACAGAGTACGCGCCCCGCAAAATAAAGCAATCTATAACGGGTAACGGCAATGCTACCAAAGAACAGGTTTCGGCAATGCTGCAAACCCTATTAAAGTTTGTTGAAACGCCACAGTTTTTAGATGCCACAGATGGCCTTGCGGTAGCTGTTTGCCATGCTTTCCAAAGAATAAGCACAAAAAGCGGCAGCGGCAAGAAAAAAGCGTATACAGGCTGGGACGCCTTTGTTAAAGATAATAACAGCAGAGTTGCAACGCCTGCTCCTACAAAAAAGAGTTAAACTTTTTATAGGGGTTAGCGAGATCAAATTACTATTTAATCCCGCCAATTAAGGTTGATAACGCAGTATTTGGCGTTGGATATAGCAAATTGATTATTTTATATCGATATTTTTTTGTAACTTAAAGTCATTATACGCATGTCGCCGGTTTGCAAATAACCGGGAAATTGCATGAAGAGAAGGGTGAAACTATTATGAAAAACACCCATTTTTACCCATGTTTTATTTTAGTATCAAGTAGTAAGACTGAAAAATATGCCTGATATAAAGTAAAAATACCCATAAATACCCATGTGTTATTTAAGAACGGAGCCCACCATGTGCGCTTTTGACTTTTTACTTTGTTGCTTTGTTCCATTGTTTTGGACACAAAAGAATCAAAAAGTCAAAGGATGGTATGAAAAGTTAGTTGTTATATACTGCCAATGGGCTTAATTATCCAATAAAGCTTTAAGATCAGGGTGATATTGTGAGGTGAGAAAATGGGTGAGGGTATATTGGGCCAGTTGGTTGGTGGTAAATGGGTCTTCGCTCATTATTTTATGAACTGCTTGTTCATCATCAGCTAAAGCCAGAATAATACCCCCGGTACGCGGCATCTTACGGCCCGATGCTATAAAAATGCCCTGTTTATAGTATTTATGGAGGAATTTAACATGGCTGGCCATGTATTTGTCGAGCTCTTCTAAAGGTACTATATAGTTCAGGTTGATGATAAACATGGTTTACGCGCTAACCAGGCTCCCGAAAACCTGGATATGCCAGCTGTTTTTAAAGGATACTTCCCATTTGGTGTTCAGATCTTGCAGGGTTGATACGAGGTTGTTAAACACAATGGTTTCGGAGTTGATGATGCCTTTCCTAATCAGTTCTTCAAACTCATTTCGAGATGCAGAAGTTATTCCTTCGGTATCGCGGTACGCTATATTAAACCTATCAAACAGGTTGATGTTAAATTCCTGCTCAAGCGATTTCATCAGGTTAACTGATTTGTCAATCGAACATCCGCTGGCACCGGCCTGACTTTCGTCCACCGTTAAAATAATGAAGCGGTTATAACGTACCTCTGCTGTTGCTTTTAGCTGGTTATTATGCGCTGTCCACTCGGCAGTAAAGTTATTAAGCACTTGTTCAATGCGTTTTAACTCAACATTGTTAAGCTCGCGGTTAGACTGATAGATCCAGATTCGGGAATTTTCAGAAAAGTTCATCTACAAAAATAACAATTATTAATTTAGCTGTGCGTTGTATTGTTTGTCATGCTTGTATCAGTTATTAAAAAAATTAACCGGGAGCTTATAATAGCCGCGCTTATTTCAACAGCGTTGGTGTTTACTTGCTTTAAAACCGCGCCTGATGAAACACAGCTTATTTTTTGGAGTAACAATTGCTTTTTTGAATGTTATGATGCATCGCAAGAGGCTAACCTTAAAACATGGGACCTGAAGGTTACTTTTGACTTGTTTCTGCGTATGCGGAAAACCTATCTGAACGGCAAACAGGAGTATTATTCGTTTAAGTTAAAGAGCTTTGATGATGTTAATTTCGTAGCCGTTACCCCTACTACTGGTACATTGAAATTAAAAACAGGTACAGACAACATCATTTACCAAACCTATAACGATCCTAAAGGGGATGTAGATGATATGGCCGATGTGCTGAGCATACCCGTTAAAGATATGAACCCGCAGCGTTTAGATAGCCTTAAAAGCGCGCTGTTGTTTTTAAAGAATGAGAAGCAATAGCTGCACTGAAAATTAAAATGGCTGCTTTTGGAATATTATAAGCCGTTGGCCCGCACTGTAATTTCGGCGATGTCCAATACTTCAATTTGCTGTTCTTTCTCAAAATGCTTAATGCCATCCCGCAGCATGGTCATGCAAAAAGGACATGCTGCAGCCACAACTTGGGCATTGGTGCCTATGGCTTCCTGTATGCGTTCTATGTTAATGTCCTGGGTGCCTTTTTCAGGCTCTTTAAACATTTGCGCGCCACCTGCGCCACAACATAAGCCATTAGACCGGCAGCGTTTCATTTCTACTAGTTCGGCATCTAGCGTTTCAAGTGCTTTACGCGGAGCCTCGTATACGCCATTGCCGCGGCCCAGGTAACAGGGGTCGTGATAGGTTATCTTTTTGCCTTTAAAGCTTTCTCCTCCTTCGGTTTTGAGCTTGCCATCGTCAATTAGCTGTTGTATAAGCTGGGTATGATGGATTACATCGTAATTGCCGCCAAGGCCCGGGTATTCGTTCTTAATGGTATTGAAACAATGCGGGCAACCGGTCACAATTTTTTTGATGTTGTAGCCATTGAGCGTTTGAATATTCGTTAGTGCCTGCATCTGGAATAAAAACTCATTACCAGCCCGTTTTGCGGGGTCGCCGGTGCAACTTTCTTCGGTACCCAGCACGGCATAACTTATGCCAACATGCTGTAGTATTTTGCAGATATCGCGGGTTATTTTTTGGGCTCGTTCGTCAAAGCTGCCGGCACATCCTACCCAAAACAATATTTCGGGTTGTTTGCCATCCGCTACCATTTGGGCCATTGTTGGTACATGCAGTATTTCGGATTTTGAATTTTCCATTTCGGATTTCTTTATTGTATCGGGCTGTAGCATTCTTTTTAAAAGTCAAATTCCGCTAATAATTTCTGATTCTATTGTGCATTTACCCATTATTCTTCCGCCCAATTTAACCTATCAGCATTTGAGTATTTCCAGGGTGCGCCGTTATTCTCTACATTGCCAAACATGTTATTCAGGCTTGCAGGTGCCTGCGATTCTTCCATTACAATATACTGGCGTAGCTCAACTATGATTTCTAACGGGTTTATATTTACCGGGCAGGCTTCTACACAGGCATTACAACTTGTACACGCCCATATCTCTTCGCGCGTGATGTATGTATCCAGAAGTGATTTATCGTCTTTAAAGTCTATCCCTTGCTTGTCAATATTGTTGCCTACTTCTGTTACACGGTCGCGGGTATCCATCATAATTTTGCGTGGCGATAAAAGCTTACCGGTTATGTTAGCCGGGCAAACCGAGGTGCAACGCCCGCATTCTGTGCAGGTATAGGCTTCCATTAGATTTTTCCAAGTAAGGTCGGTAACGTCTCTGGCGCCAAATGAACCAGGTGGGGTACTTGTTTCGGGTACGAATGCGGGGTCGAGCATAGCCCTAACCTCGTTAGTAACCGAAGCCATATTGTTAAATTTACCTTTAGGATTCAAGTTAGAGTAATAGGTATTTGGAAAAGCTAAGATGATGTGGAAATGCTTTGAATAGGGGAGGTAATTTAAAAACGCCAATATTCCGCATATATGGAACCACCAGCATCCGCGCTCAATTAACACCAGTGTGGATGCATTGTATGGCAGCAAAGGCGCTAATGTGCCACTCACGGGGAAACTCCCAGCTTGTATATAATGCCCGAAGTGCAGCAATTGCAGCTGGTAGTCGGCAGCATTCATGGTCAGGAACGCGGTCATCAACAAAATCTCGGCGATAAGGATGTAATTTGCATCTGATTTTGGCCATACCGTCATCTCGACACCCGAAAAACGTTTAAGCTTAAGGATGTTTCTGCGGCATAAAAATCCGATGCAAGCAACGAGTACCAATAATGCCAATACCTCAAAACACCCAATGAGTAAACCATAAAAACCAGTTAAAAAGACAGAGAATATACGGTGCGAGCCTATAATGCCGTCAATAATGATCTCTAGAACTTCAATATTTACAATGATGAAACCAATATAAATACAAAAGTGGAGTATGGCCGCAATGGGACGTTTAACCATTTTGCTTTGGCCCAGGGCAACTTTAACCAGGGTTTTCCATCTTAAGGCAGCATTGTCTGATCTGTTCTCATCTCTGCCCAATAAAATATTGCGCCTTATTTTAGCAACATTTTTACTGAATAAGTAAACAGCGGGCGCCAGTATCAGGAGAAAAACGATTTGTGCTATCATTATGCATGCATAGTATTTTAAATCTAAAGTAGATAAATCATTTGGAACACAAAAAGGTTTTTAAAAATTAAAATGATGAAAAACAGATACTCACGGGTTGTTTTGAAGTATTTTGAAAAAAAGTTTTCATAAATAAAAAAACACGCTACATTTGCAGTCCCTAATCGGGAGGTATCATAGCTCAGTCGGTAGAGCAAAGGACTGAAAATCCTTGTGTCGCTGGTTCGATCCCAGCTGATACCACAACTTAAAAAAGCCTATTTTCACTAAGAAAATAGGCTTTTTTGTTGTTTTTAGGCGTGTTTTGCCCTACTCTTCCATGTCCAGCTTGATCAAGGGATTTAGCAGTTTAACAGGTTTTTTTGTTGAATTGACCGAAAATGTTTTACAAATGTTTTACAACGAAAACATCGGTCGCTAAAGAAATTATTAATGGCAACTGTTCGTGAAGTGGTATTACCTCACCACAAAAAGGAAGATGGTACATGGAATGTAAAAATCCGTGTTACGCACAAAAGAAAAAGCTCTTATATCGATACCCAACATTTTATTTGCGGAAAGCAAATTCGAAAGGATTTTACTATTAAAGATGCCTTTGTTTTAAAATGTATTAATCCAATAGTTGATGAATATAGAACGAAGATTAGTGAACTGGGAACTAAATTGGAACTATTTGACTTGCCACGCCTTATAAAGTATCTAACAAATAAAGGCATAAAAATCGCTGAAGAGATTAATGTAATCGAATTTGGGATTGCAAGAGTTGAAAAATTAAAAAATGAAAACAGAAACGCCAGCGCAGCCAACATATTAACAGTTGTAAATAGTTTGGTAGACTATTTTAAATCGGATTTTGTTCCGATTACAGAAATCAGAACTAAAATGCTGATAGAATATGAAAATTATTTACGTTCAGAAAGAAAATTAATTAGATTAAACCAATTCAAAAAGCCAATAGAAAAGACTATTAAGGGCCTTAGCGATACTGGATTACACAATCACATGCGTGATCTTCGAATCCTGTTTAATAATATTAAAGACTTCTATAACGATGAAGACTTAGGAGTAATCATAGTTAAACATTATCCTTTCAAAAAATATAAGCTTACTAATGTTACAGAAAGCACTAAGCAAAAATTAACAATAGATCAAATAAAAGGGATTAAGGATTTTGAACCTCCTATAGGAAGCCGAATGGAAATAGCGAGGGATTTATTTATGTTGAGTTTTTACTTATGTGGAATGAATGCGGTTGACTTGTGGAAACTGGAAAATAACAAATCACTTGAAAGGGTTGAATATAACAGGTCAAAAACGAAATCCAGAAGAAAAGATAGAGCATTTATTAGCATAAAGATTCCAGTAATTGCTGAAGAACTTTTTTTTAAATATTCCGGTACACTTCAAAGTAGGTATTCTTCCCACTTAACGTTGGATCGAGCCTTAAGTATAGGCATGCGTTCGATAGGAAAAATATTGAAAATTCCGAATTTAGAGTTTTACGATGCCCGTCATGCTTTTGGAGATTATGCGAGGAATAAATGTCGTTTTAGTAAAGATGACGTGGGATTGGCCTTAAATCATAAAGATCAAAGCAATTCAATAACTGATTTTTATGTTTCTAAGAATTGGAATATAATAGATGAAGTGCAAGAGGGCGTAATTGCTTTGTTGGAGTAGTTTTAACTCTGAAATTTATCATTTTTGATTTATAAAAAGAGCGCTATTATAGAAGAAGCAGGAATAAATAATTTTAAGGCGTTTTGTTTCAAAAAGCAAGAATAGGTTCCCGTCTTTTTGGTTGTTGCAATACCTCCAAGAATTATATTTCAGATCATAGGAAATATTATCTTAATCAGGCATTCCAAGTTAACTTACGCGCCGATAACTTGCGAGAACAAGATGCGAGCTTGATCGGGGCCGCTATGAATAAAGATACCGTAAATAAAGCTCCTCCGGGCGACGTAGAAATACAAAAAAAGATAAGTGGAAGTTAGTTAAGTGCATTGATCTATCCACTCTTCAGCCAGCCTGACCTCCGTAAAATATTGTGTGGTGATAATTCCGGCCATAATATCGATGCTTTTCTGCGCCGACAAAGCGCTAAAAGTACTCGGGGAAAAGATATGCGCGAAATACTTCAGCCCCGCTCGCTCCATCATCGGGAACCATTCGTTACCTACCCATTCCACGGCATCCGCCCAATTACCGATGACATGCGTATTATCATTAACGATCCGGTCACAATGGTTGTTTTTGAGGTAATCCCGCATCAGCATACAGCCACGCTGCACGGATTGAAAATCCTGGAAACCCGTCCAGTCCACCGCCATCCATTTTTTGTCTGGATTATAATTGATGGTGATTTTATTATCCTGGTAAAAAGTAGTCGTAAATTTGCTTTCTGCCTTTTCCGTTAGCTGCTCTAACGGGAGTCGGAAATAAAAGGTCGATCCCTCACCAGGCTCGCTTTCGATCCAGAAGCTACCCTGGTGCCGTTTTAGGATTTCCGATGAAATAAACAAGCCCAGACCAAGTCCCTCGAATCGCATGGCCGTATTGTCGACACGGTAGTAGCGGTCAAATAACTTGTCGAGGTTTTCTTTGGCTATCCCTATACCGAAATCCTGCACGGACACTATGATATTGTCTCTATCTGTTTTTCCAGCAACCACAATCCTTTTGGTGTCAGGCGAATACTTAATGGCATTGGTTAGGAAATTTGAAATGACCTGCTCCAGCCGGAAGCTGTCCCCGAGATAACTGATATCCAGTTCATTGTTAAGAACGATCTCATAATCCGGCGCGGTATGACGAAATGCTTCAACGCTTTGGGTTAACAAATCCCCAAAAGAAAAGAGTTCGAAATTATAAGGCATCTTCCCTGCATTGATACGACTCACATCCAGCAAGTCGTTGATCAGTTTTTCCAACCGAACTACATGCTCGGCCGACCGCTTGATAAAGTCCGGGTACTTTTCAGAATCTTTGGCGCGTAACATCAGTTGATTAAAGGCTTTGATGCTGGTCAACGGAGTTTTTAATTCGTGGCTGGCAATACTGATGAACTCATCCTTTTTACTCATTAGATCCTGGATGGTCAGGCGGGCCTGCTCCTGTTCATGAATGTCCGTCATGGTGCCGATATAGCCCTGAAAAGCAGGGTCGAACACGGGCTGAGCATTATCAAGCATCCAGCGGTATTCGCCGCTTTGCGCATGCCGGAAACGGTATTTCAGGTGCACCGGTTGCCGCTGGGCGAATGCAATATTAAATTGCATAATAGCTTCTTCACGGTCTTCCGGGTGAATATGGTCAGTCCAGTCCCTTTCGTTAATCTGTTCCGTCTTCACACCGGTGAAACTACGCCAGGTATCATTAACAAAGACCATTTCACCTTTGGCGTTCACCTGCCATATCGGGAGCGAGTTGAGTTGAGTTAATGCCCGGAAATGTGCTTCACTGGTTTCCAATGCTTCCTGGATACTCTTTTGTTCATGAATGTCTGTACTCGTGCCCACCCATAAGCGGATATTGCCATTCTCATCCTTGTGCGGGGAAAACCGCGACAAATGCCATCGATACTGCCCGTCATACCGTCGTAGGCGCTGTTCGGTGGTTTTAGCCTCTCCTTTGGCAAGGGTCAAGGGCCATTCCGCGGCCGATTTTTCCAGATCGTCCGGATGAAGGAATTCCCATACCCGTTTTTTGAGCTCCTCAAAGTTCGAAATGCCGGTATAATCGAACCAGCCCTGGTTATAGTAAGTTACATCGCCATTAGTGCCGGAGGTCCATAATTTATGCGGGATCGCATCCGCCAGAAACCGGAACAATTCGCCGCTCTCCCGAAGTTCTTTGGCGACCTGTTTGCGCTGCGCGATCTCGCTTTCTGCGGCCTCATTTAGCCGGGCGTTTTCTAATGCCATACCGATATGGCTGGCGAAACTTTTGGCAAAATCCAGGTCGGCTTCATCATAATGATAACCCATAGTAGAGGAAACAAAACTGATTATACCCATTGTCGTATCACGGTACAAAATGGCTACCGTGATCACCGACTGGAGGTTCAGGTGCTGCAAAGCCTCAAGTTGCGCGGGGTTCTTTATAGAGGCCTGCACCATTTCCGGGGTAACGACCGGAACCAGAAGTGGAATTCCTGTCTTAACAACTCTGGCGGTACCGCTTTCGCTATTCAGCTCAGTGGGATAGGCTTCCCGATACTTTCTGGCCCATTGTACCATGTTTGGGTCCTCGTGCGCAAGTACCATTTCTTCCAACTTACCTCCTTGCAGCAAGTCTATGCTGAACCAGTTGGCAAAGCGGGGAACGATGAGTGAAGATATTTTTTTTAGGGCGCCCCTCGTATCTCTGGCCTGAGCCAGTTCCTGGGCTGCGGTATTGAGGTATGCGAGCAGTTTCTCTTTTTTTTTGAGGGGGCTGATGTCGCGAACAAATAAATAAGTGCGCGTTTCACCACTTTCATCTGTATAAGCCTTGGAACTGACCAATACAGTTTTTTCAAGTTCAGAGGGGCTAAACAGGAACTCTTCGTCTAGGAGGTTTGATCTGAACAGTTCTGTTGGTTGCGCTGTTTTTGAAGGGGTATTTTGAAAAAAATGATTCACGGGTAGTCCGAGGTGATTTTCTCCAGAGAAAAGTGTGTCGGCCGCACTTGGATTTGAATAACAGATATTTCCCTGACTGTCGAGCGCGATAACGCCATTAGCACTATAATCGTGAACTTCCTGAAAATTAAGATGTTTCAACATGTTGGCCGCCCCATTAAATGTTTATTCGATACGCGACTTAAAGGTAAAAAAAATAACCATTTGCCGATTCCTTGTTTCTGGACTGGTGTGTAACAAACTTATCAAAACTTTGTTTAATGCTATCTCATAGTCAAATCTTAAAAAGTCAATGGATATCAAAAGCGCCAAAAGATTATCTTTCCAGATATTCATCGACCTTTTAAAGTTCATTACGACGGCAGCCAGCATTACATTGATGTTATCGCCTTTGATTCCTTTGTAAAAGTTACGGCTTAGGCGGTGATCTGCTTTCAAATGCCCAATTTTGGGTTTAATGGCTTCCTTTTGGTAAAGCCTCCTTTAATTGAACTTTTCTACAGTTGGTTAGGTTGCTGCTGAAAGTTTGGGGGGTATAGATAGCGGTTTCGAATACCTCTTTTTTTCCCGGTAGCATCGGTCACAACAAAGGCTTCTTTAAGTTTATGGCTTTTAGAGTCTGCTGTTGTTCCAGGGCGACATCCAAAGTACGTCCATCGTAATCATTTCCGGGAATGTTTAGCACTCCTATGATCACTCCGCTTATTTGGGTGATCGTAATGGATACTTTACTGCCGAACTCATATTTATGCTATTTCCTTTGCTGAGGCATCATACCTCCGGTTCATGAAGGCTATTAGCTCCACTTACGTCAACTAGGTCATTAGCTCGGGTTCTCTATCGCTTTATTCCTATTACCAGTTTCTTAATTATTCTTTTGCGCTCTATCGAGATTAGGTTGTTGATTTACTTCAACTCCTCGGCATCCATTAACTCCGTTAAAGTAATATCAAGACCTTTACATATAGTGAATAAGGTGCAAAGGCTAGGGTCTGTTTGCCCAAGTTCAATATAGGACAATTGCCGATAATCGATATTGGAAAGCTCCGCAAGTTTTTCCATTGAAAGTTTTTTAACGTTTCTTAGGTATCTTACCCTATTTCCAAGGGCTCTGATAACTTTTTCGTCGCGGACATTCTTCACTTAACGAAAGTGAGGCACAAATTTGTTTTATATTATGAAGTATAATTCATATTTTAATATAATTTTTTATTTTTGTCTCCTGAAGTGCTTTTTTTAGATTTATTTTGAATTTAATACCTGAAATCTTTCGATGAGACTGCCAGAAGACCTGAAAAAGCTTATTTCCGAGCAGAATGTGACTGCAGAATTTATTCAGCGGTCACAGCAACTGGGTATTAACACCCTACATGATATGATGCATGCTGACCTTCCAGCGTTAAAGCGGAACACGTATTTTAATTATATATGGTATGCCGATATGTTATCTCTCCTAAAAAAGCATTCGCTTTTAAGTCAGTTTCAAGAGAAGCAGTTATAAATTTTTATAATTGGAAAGGTTGAAATTTTCGTTAAGCCAATTCAACATTTGTATTAAATGACCTTTTAATTTTAAAGCAGTACCAAATTCCACATCCGTGGATTTCTTTTGAAGGCTATCTGCAGAAATATCTGAAGTATTGGGTGTAAAAAAGTAGGTCGCAAAAAAGACAAACTGCTCGCCCACATGTTCTTTCATGAGTAAGCCTCTCTCCATAAAAAGGCGAATTAAAAGTGCGAACTGCGCCACAGGCAAATTGACCCGGACGCGTACACAAGGCTTTTCCTTCTCGCTATCCTCCAGTATTTCTCGTTTTAAATTGGTCATCAATTGAATTAATTTATATTTTTCATCTAAGTAACGAGAGATTTCTAAATGTAGCGGGTATGTACTACCAGGCATTTGGAGACCTCTGTATAGGGATAGGTGATAAATATTGTCTTGTTCAGTTAGTAGTATTTTTCGCTTGTCATGTGTTCCTGGGCATTCGAGTAACATTTTTTGTAATGAGCTAACATAATAAAGAAAAAACTCAGGCAAACCGAAGTCAGTAACAATCAGTAGATTTTGGAGCTTTAAGTTATCTAAATCATCTTCCTTTAATA
>JANXTT010000128.1 GCA_025352225.1 Mucilaginibacter sp.
GAAAAGCTATCTTATATTTTGTTGCGCAATGCTGGTATTGATAAATACAATATCGGCCCAAAACAAACCTGATTTCAAGGTGATCCCCCTTGGTGTTTTAGGCGGTATTGACGAAAGTAACCTTTCTGCCTATATGGTTGCTCCGCTTGGCTCAAATAAATACATCTGCTTAGATGCTGGTACTTTAACTTATGGCATAAAAAAGGCAATAGCCAACCGTGTTTTTACTGTTGATGCTGATACCGTATTTAAAAGGTATATTAAAGGATATTGCATATCGCATGCCCACCTCGATCATGTCGCAGGGCTAATTATGAATTCGCCCGATGACATTGGCCCTAAAAATATTTACGGTTTATCATCATGTTTAAACATACTGCGCGATAACTATTTCACCTGGAAAAGCTGGGCTAATTTTGGTAGCGAGGGCGATAAACCGATACTTAATAAATACCGTTATACCCCGCTTATCCCCGGTAAGGAAACACCAATTGATAATACTGACATGAGCGTGCAAGCTTTTGTACTGAGCCATGGCAACCCATACGAGAGTACAGCCTTTTTAATTAAAAGCGAAGAAAGTTATCTGCTCTATTTGGGTGATACAGGATCCGATTCCATTGAAAAATCGGATAAGTTGAGGTTGCTTTGGCAGCAGGTAGCGCCATTGATAATAGCTAAAAAACTAAAGGCTATTATGATAGAGGTATCATTCGCAAACGAGCAGCCGGATAAACAACTCTTTGGCCATTTAACGCCGCGTTTGCTAATGAACGAAATGGAGGTGTTAAGCAAATTGACAGGAATAGCGGCACTAAAGGGTTTTCCGGTAGTTATTACGCATATCAAGCCATCGGGCCATCACGAAGCGGAAATTATACAGCAACTCAATATAGGTAACAAGTTTCAACTGAAATTGATTATACCTAAACAGGGCAGGTTGTTAGAGTTTTGAAGGCTGTTTCAAGCGCTATCAACCTATTTTTCGATACATTTCTTTAATAAAGACATTTTTTGTGATTATTCCGAGAGTTTCTATACTAATTAGAAGTAGTTCATTTTTCAATGTATAGTAAAGAAGATTTTATCGAGGTTATTCAGGCAAACGCTGGCCTTATTTATAAGGTTACCAAAATCTATACTGATAGTAAAGACGATGAGGATGATCTGTATCAGGAGATCGTTTATCAGCTATGGCGGTCTTTTGATTCTTTTAGAAATGATTCAAAAATTACCACATGGATGTATCGTATAGCATTGAATACCTGTATTGCCCATTTGAATAAAGCGAAAAGAAGAGGGGCTCATGTACCCATAGACGATGTGCTGTTAAACATGGCTGATACCCGGGATACTTTAAAAGAAGAGCGAATGGAGGTTTTATATGCGCAGATAAAGAAACTAACTACGGTGGAAAAAGGTATTATACTGCTTTATTTGGAAGGAAAAACTTATGATGAGATAGCATGCATATATGATGAGATAGCATGCATAACAGGGTTTACCGCCACAAACGTTGGCACAAGGTTAGGTAGGATCAAACAAAAAATAATAGCTCAAATTAATTAAAAAGCAACATATTATGGAACTCGAAGAAATGAAGACGCTCTGGATGGAAATGTCGGCAGAGGTGGAAAAGCAGAAAAAAGTAACCAATTCATTAATTATTAAAATGACAGAAGTAAATTATAAGAACAAGTTGGGGAAAATACTGATACCCGAAGCAATAGGCTCATTGTTTTGCCTTGGAGAAGCATTATACGTATTGGCCAATTTTGAAAAACTAAATAATTGGTATTTAATGGTTTGTGGAGGCGTTGCTGTTGTGATTCTATTTGTATTGCCCCTTTTATCTATCAGGGCTATTTGTAACCTTTGGTCTTTTAATATTGTAGATAGTAATTATAAACAATCGTTAATGGTTTATTCAAAAAGTAAAACACAATTTGCGCTTGTTCAAAAGGTAAGTTTTTATCTCGGGTCAATATTACTGGTGGTGATACTGCCCGTTATGGTTAAGCTAATTACCGGAGCCGACTTTTTTAAAGTAACCAGATCATGGTTATGGTATGCAATAAGTTTTCCTATGTTTTACTACTGTGCTAAATGGACGTTTAAAAGCTACAATAAAACTATTGAGCATGCCCAAAATATTTGGAAGGAATTAGAGATCTAAAAAAGCTAAAAAAATATTGTAACAGGTTATTAGTATTTTAACAGGTTGTTTATAGTTTTTTTAAACATTAATTTAATAGGAACGTTATAATATGAAATAATAAAATTACATTTTGCAATTCAAATAGTAATTCATTTATTTTAATTGCGTTATTAAATTAACTAATTTGCAATGCCTTTAACCGGGCTTGTAAACCAATTATACGAACACAATTTATATTAATATGAACAACATTTCAAAAGCAGCAGGACTATTGCTTGCAGGAATAACAACAGGAGTGATACTCGGAATGTTATTTGCACCAAATGAAGGAAGAGCCAACCGTGAAAAATTAACGGCTTCGTTACAAAACCTCGGCGACACTATTATTGACACCGCTACTGTACAAATAGACAGCTTTATAAATTTAACCGATACATTACTATCGCAATTTAAATCAAACAGTGATTTGTATGCAGCTAGCCACGATGATATTGAAAACGCCATAATATAATCAGGTTGTATTTAATTAAAAAAGCCGCTTCGCGTTTACGGGGCGGCTTTTTTAATTAAATATTATGCGTTAAAATAACCTGTAAGCCAGCGATAAATTAAATAAGTTAAGTTTTTGATTATAACCGTCACTGTTTAAGTTACTTAAACCTAGTTCATACCGTAGGTCTACAGAAATTTTTTGAACATCTACACCTGCTCCAAATTGCCAGGCATAATTCTGATCTTTATAATTACGAGAAGTTATATTACCCAAAGCAGAACTAGCAGATTGATTTTTATTGATAATAAATGATGCAACTGGCCCGGTGGCAACCCTTCCACCAATACCTAATGTACCTACTTTAATGCCTACTAAAACAGGGACATCAAAACTGTTTAATGTTACCGTATTAGTTTGCCCATTGTTATTAACCGTAGCCATTTTACTGGTATAATAAAGTTCGGGTTGTAAATGGAAGCCTGCGCCGCCTACTCGTGCCCATATGCCTGCCAGATAGCCGGCTTTATTATCACTGCTAAAGGTATTGTCCGTTGTGAAACTGGATAGGTTTACGCCGCCTTTTACCCCAAATTGAAAAGTGGGCAGTAATTGTGCCGAAGCCAATAATGAGGTGAGTAGGATAAATGTTAATGATAATGTGATCGTTTTCATAAATATTTTTTTAGGTGAATACATGGTTAGCCAAAAAATAGTGGTTTACCAAAATGGTAACAACTATATCGCGATATTGTTGTTTGTGGAATGATATAATCAAAATACGAACAAAGGCATTAAATTTGCAAACATGCCTTTACTCGATATTGTATTTCAAGATGATGATTTGATAGCTATTAATAAGCCTCATGGATTGTTAGTTCACCGATCGTCAATAGCCAGAGACGCTACTGAGTTTGCCTTGCAGATGCTGCGCGATCAAATCAACAGGCATGTATTTCCGGTACATCGGCTCGACCGTAAAACAGGCGGGGTACTATTATTCGCACTGAGTAAGAGCGTCGAAAAATTGATGCAGCAGCAGTTTTACGAAAATCAGGTTAATAAAAAGTACCTCGCTATAGTTCGTGGGCATACACTCGATGAGCAGGAAATTGATTATCCGCTCCGGAAAGAGAACGGTACATTGCAAAATGCACTCACCAAATATAAAACTCTGGCACGTGCAGAGCTCGATATAGCATTTGGTAATCATCCAACCTCCCGTTATTCGCTGGTAGAGGCCAACCCAACTACCGGCCGTATGCACCAGTTGCGTAAACACTTTAGCCATATTTTTCACCCCATCATTGGCGACCGTACCCATGGTTGTAATAAACAAAACAAGTTGTTTAAAGAACAATGGGAGTTTGAAACAATGCTGTTGCATGCCTCAGAATTATTATTCCTACATCCAATTACTAACACACCTGTACATATCAAAGCTCCGATGCAAAAAGAGTATTTACGAATGATAGAAATTATGGGCTGGGTTAATATTTAATTACACGGTAATTCTGCAACTTTTATACAGTATAATCAGTATAACTTGTATTGGAATTTTTAGTTTAGTTACAAACCCCTGAAATTAATATTAAACTATTTGAAATTGACCTGTACCGAATTAGAAGCAGTATTTAGCGCGCTTCCTAGCCCATATTTGATTGTAAAAGCAGATAATGATTATACCATTGTCGCTTCAAATAATGCATATTATAGCGCAACGGGGACAGGTAGCGAAAATTTACTTGGCAAATCCTTATTTAAGGCGTTTCCCGATAATCCTGATGAACAGGATGCAACCGGTGCGGAGAATTTACGAAACTCATTTAAAACAGTAATTGCCACAAAAAGTAAACATGAAATGGTTGTTCAGAAATATGATATCCCTATTCGTAATACTGATGCTTTTGAGGTGAGATATTGGTTGCCTGTAAATGCCCCAGTTTTTGATAAGGAAGGTAATGTGGAGTTTATTATACACACGGTACAAGATGTTTCGGCTAAAATAATTTCGGAAGAGAAGGCTCGGCGCGATATAAAGAGCAGTAATGACCGGTATGCCGCAGTTGCTAAAGCTACAAATGATGTGACATGGGATTGGGATATTTTTAGTGGTTTATTATTATGGAATAATGCTATTGAACCAGTTTTAGGATATCCAAATACACCAAATATTGAAACTATAGATTGGTGGGTTAGTAATCTGCACCCGGATGATGCGGATAGAGTGCACGACGGTTTGGAAGCAACTTTAAATAGTACTGAAGATAAATGGAGTGATGAGTACCGCTATAGATGCGCAGATGGGCAATATAAATATATTTTTGATAGGGGGTATATAATTAGAGACGAACACGGTACACCGATTAAAATGATTGGTTCGATGCTTGATATACACTTCCGCCGATTATTGGAAGAAAAACTAGCAAGCAGCGAATTTTTGCTGCAAGAAGCCGGCCGTCTTGGCAAATTAGGAGGCTGGGAATTGGACTTGGTAAACAACGTTCATACCTGGTCGAAAACCGTATTTGATATTTATGAACTACCCTACGACTGGCAGATTGATGATGTTAAATCACTAAGCTTTTTTGTGGAACCCTATCGGCAAATGCTAATAGACGCGGTAACTAAAACATATAAAACCGGCGAAAAATGGGACTTGGAACTTTTGATGGTTACTGCAAAAAATAATACCATCTGGGTACGGTCGCGTGGGGAAGGGGTTTATAATAGCCATAATGAACTAATTAAGCTGAGAGGTGTATTTATGGATATTGATCAATATAAATCAAATGAAGTAGCTCTCAATAAATCAGTTGAAGTGATGGCGCAAAATAATCAACAACTGAAAAACTTTACCTATATTTTAGCACACAATATTCGTAATCATGCCAGTAATATAGCCATTATTACGTCACTGATAGATGATGCCACGCTTGACGAAAATAATTTGGAATTGTTTGACAAAATAAGAACCGTATCAAATGGTTTAAACGATACCCTGGACGATCTATCAGAAGCGATTAAGATACAGACTAATGTAATAAGTGCTGAAGATTTAAATTTTTACGACGTAACGAAACGTGTTTTGAATATTATTCAATCTGACATTGAAAATAGTAACGCCAAAATAAACCTGAAATTTGATGCTGAGAATGTCAAATTTCCTAAGATATACCTGGAAAGCGTAATTATGAACTTAGTTACCAATGCCATAAAATATAAAAAACCGGGCAATGAACCGCATATTAATTTATGCAGCTATCTGGATGGAAATTCAAACACTATATTAGAGTGCCGTGATAATGGCATGGGGATAGATTTGAAATTACATGGCAAAAAAATATTCGGCTTATACAAAACATTTCACGACCGTAAAGATGCTCACGGAGTGGGTTTGTACTTGAACAAGATACAAATGGAATCACAGGGCGGTGCTATATTGGTTGATAGTACACCAGAGGTTGGTTCAATATTTAAAATAATTTTCAATGAAAAAGATTAATACGCTATGTGTTATTGATGATGACGCGATCTATACTTTTACTATTAAACGTATTATTGCTAAAGCCGAAGTGGCCGAAAATACCATGTTTTTTCACAATGGTAAAGTAGCGTTAGATTTTTTTGTTGAAAATGTAAGTTTAACCGATAGTTTACCAGATTTGATTTTACTTGATATTAATATGCCTGTATTAGACGGATGGCAGTTTATGGATCAGTTTATTAATATACTTCCGCAAATACAAAAGCAAATCGCTATTTATATAGTCAGTTCGTCAAACGATCCGGAAGATATAAATAAGGCAAGGGCCATCGCCGAAATTACTGACTTTGTTGTTAAGCCTATCACGGTACAAACGCTTCAGGATATTACCTATCAATTATGTGGATGATAAGATATTACAAAAAAAGCCAATGGTTGTTTTGACCATTGGCTTCTTAATTGTTCTTGTATCCGGTAAACTAAACCATTTCTAAAGTACTTAATTCAAGTATATCAGTAGTTCTGTTTCGGGTTTTTTCGCAAAGTTGCGCATCAGCAGCCAGTGATTGCCCATATGATGGTATCATGTCCTTTAATTTTAGCTGCCATTCGGCAGTTTCCAATTTATCGCTAAAACAACGTTTTAGTAAATCGAGCATAATTGATACAGAGGTTGATGCCCCTGGAGATGCGCCCAGCAAAGCGGCAATACTACCATCTTCTGCTGTTACTACTTCTGTTCCAAATTCTAATATACCGCCATGCTCTGGGTCTTTTTTAATTACCTGCACCCGCTGTCCGGCTACCTCTAATTCCCAGTCTTCCATTTTTGCGCCAGGGCAATATTCTTTTAATGCCTCTAAACGGTCTTCCGGCGATTGTCTAACCTGATCTATCAAATATTTAGTTAATGGTATATTATCTAAACCGGCTTTCATCATAGGAAATATATTATTAGCCTTGATAGATGATGGGAGGTCCAGATACGAACCGTGTTTTAAAAATTTAGTCGAAAACCCGGCATAAGGCCCAAATAATAGCGCTCGTTTGCCATTGATCATCCTGGTATCTAAATGCGGAACAGACATAGGAGGAGCCCCAACTGATGCCTTGCCATAAACCTTTGCTTGGTGTTGTTCAATAACTTCCGGTTTAATACATTTAAGCCATTGGCCGCTAACCGGGAAACCGCCGAAGCCTTTTCCTTCAGGTATACCCGATTTTTCGAGCAATAATAACGACCCGCCTCCGGCACCTATAAATATAAATTTGGTTTTAAGGTTTCTTTTCTTTTTAGTTGCCAAATCTTTAACTACAATATCCCATACGGCGGTATCCTTGTCTTGTTTCAAATCGCGAACCTCGTGGCTCATATGCAGGCTCACCCCTTGTTGATTAACAAGATAGTCAAACAAGCTGCGGGTTAAAGAGCCAAAGTTTACATCCGTCCCTATCTCCATACGGGTGGCTGCTACTTTTTGATCTTTTTCGCGGCCCTCCATTATTAACGGTATCCATTGTTCAATTTGGAAATGATCTTCGGAATACTCCATTCCTTTAAAAATGTGGAACTTTTCAAGTGCTTCATGTCGCTTTTTTAAGTATTCAACATTTTCATCGCCCCAAACAAAACTCATGTGGGGTATGCTCTTTATAAAATGCTCGGGCGATTCTATCAGTTTTTGCTCTACAAGGTATGCCCAAAATTCTTTAGATACTTCAAAAGACTCTGCAATTTTAACGGCTTTAGCTGTTTCAATAGAGCCATCAGCAAGTTGTGGGGTGTAATTTAACTCGCAAAGTGCAGAGTGGCCCGTACCTGCATTGTTCCATGCATCAGAGCTTTCGCCGGCTATAACATCAAGGCGTTCAAATATTTGTATAGTTAAATCTGGTTGTAACTGCTTTAGTATCACACCAAGTGTGGCACTCATAATTCCTGCACCAATCAAAACTACATCGGGGTTCTCAGCGGATTTATTTTTTTTAGTCATAACAATTATTAGGAATGCAAATATAATTTGAATTTCTAATAATACTCTAAAAAAAATGAACTAAATGATATGATTATGATAATTAATTGTTTCGTTATTTTTTGTGCCTGGCAGTATTTTGATTTACGTATTTGTATAGTTGTGTGCCGGTCAGCAAAAATGCCCCTACACCATAAACCTCTGTACTGTTTTCGTCTACGCTATCCGGTGCTGCTCCAACTCGTTGTACATAGCCCAGCATGCCATCCGGGTGTATTGATGATGTTAGAGCTATCCATGCTTTTTGAACAACTGGCCAATAAGTAGCCTTGTCTAAAACACCATTATTTAAACCCCACAGCAATGCATAGGTATAAAAGCCTGTACCACTGGTTTCCTTAACAGGGAAACTCTCAGGGTCCAGCAACGATGCATGCCAGCTGCCATCAGGTTGTTGTATAGCAGCTATTTTAGCGGCCATTTCTTTGTATAATGTTATAAATCGTTTCCTGTCGGGATAATTGGCAGGCATGTTTTCTAATACGCGTACCAGCCCACCCATTACCCAGCCATTGCCTCTAGACCAGAAAACTTTTTTGCCGTTTTTTTCTTTCTTGTTCAAATAGCTGCCATCACGAAAATACAGATGCTCTGCTGGGTCGTACAGGTAATCATAGGTTTTCCACCAAAGTTTGTCTGCAATATCTAAATATTTACGTTCCCCGGTAGCAGTAGCCAGGTAGCTCAATGATGTTGGGCCCATAAACATGGCATCGCACCAAGCCCATTCTTTTAGCTGAACGTTATTTTTCCACTCCAGAGATACCTCATGCGGTTGTGCTATAATGCTATCTGCCTGAGCTTTAAATTTAGCTATCATTTTTTTGTCCTTATATTTTATATATAGGTTGGCATAAGTTTGCGCTATACAATAATCGTCGGCAAAAAAACGCCTGCGTCCGGTATTCCATTTTAAGCTATCACCTACATTAATTAGGTATTCTAAATATTTACCGTTGTGACTAAGCTTACCTAATTCAAATATCCCAGTATAGGCTGCGCCGTTAGTCCAGTCGGATTTGGGCCATTTGGATACTTTTGTTAACCAGGCGTTTAACTGCCAGTTGGCAACTTTTTCCATTGTATTTAAAATAATTTTTGGTTTTAATAAAGTATCGGCCTTTTGCGCCCGGGCATTAAAAGCAAAATAAAAAATCACTAAAATGGCGACTGTTTTTTTACCAAAATTGTTCATTTGATATATGGTTTTCTGTAAGGATTAGACGGGCTAATATAAAGTATTATCTAATTGTTTACTAATTGGGCACTAGTAAAATAAGCGGTCATAATCCTCTTTAGTATCAATATCAACAGAGCCGAGCGGGAATTCAATACTTGAGCTATCATCCATATGTCTGATAAAAATTTTTCTGGCACCTTCCTGTCCCTGAAGTGAAATCAAGTCTGGAAAATATTTTTTATTAAACAACATAGGTACACCAGTTGTGTTATTGTAAGTGCAGGCTACCACCCCGGCATGTGATGCATGATGTTTGATAATGAGCTTATTAATTAGTATGGTATCTGTAAAGGGTTGGTCACAGAGTATAATAATTGCGTTTTCTATCATCTCAATGTCCTGTAAAGCATTAATTCCTATTCTTATTGATGACGCTATACCTTCTTGCCAGTTTTGATTATGAATAATTTGTATTGGTTTTTTTTCTATGGTGGGTATAATTATTTCTGCATTGGCACCTAAAACAACAATCACATGCCTGCACGCAGAACGCGTTGCAGCATCAACTGCATGCTGCAATAAAGTTTTATCCTTGTAAACTAGGTTCTGTTTGGGGGCACCCAAACGGCTTGATTCCCCGGCAGCTAATATAATTATGCCCGTCATAAAGCCTGATATTTTGTATTTGGTTTCGGATAATGTATTGAAGATGGCTTATGTTTAAGTGAATAACCTTTCCTGTTTGAGAGTACGGCCTTAACTTCGGATAGTATGGATAAAGCTATTTCTTCAGCGCCTTCTGAGCCGATGTCTAAACCTACTGGCCCGTAAATCTTTTGTAACCGTTCATCGGCAATTACCATACCTTCATTTTCCAATTCGTCAATCATGCGATCCAGTTTTTTCTTCGGTCCCAAAATACCTATGTACCTAAGCTTTAAAGGTAATAATTGTTTTAAAAGTGCAAGTTCATAATTGTAATTGTGGGTCATTAACACAATTGCGGTATGCTCATCTATATTGATTTTTGATAATACTTGGTCGGGTTTAGCAATAATCACCTGCCGAGCTTCTGGAAAACGGGCCGGTATGGCATAGTTTGCCCGTCCATCAATTATAGTAGTATCCCAACCTAATACAGCAGCCATTTTTGTAAGTGGTATAACATCATTACCAGCACCTATAATAATAAGCGAGATAACTGGTGTGATATATTCAATAAACCCTGTATACTCCATATCATCCAAATAAGTTTTAGTTTTCGATGAAGTTGTTTGCAATACTTGCAAAGCATCGGTTATTAGTGCATCTTTTAAATTTGAATCAGCAAGCGTGCTTTCAATTAAATCCTGGGTTGCAATTAAACATGTGCCGGGTTGCAGAGCCTTTCTGTTTTGTAACGAAAACAAAGTTACCAGTACCACTTTTTGCCTATTACTGATTATTGTTCTTAGTAAATGGATAGGATTATGATCATTAGAAAAAATGGGTTCTATCAAAATATGTATAATACCATTACAGCCCAATCCTACACCAAATTTGGCATCATCATCGTCCATCGTGTCATACGTAACCAACATGGGCAGCTGCTGGGCCATTACCAGCAGTGCTTTGCGCAAAGCATCACCTTCCAGGCAGCCACCGCTAATGGCACCGGTAAGTTCACCGTCATCGGTGATGAGCATGCGTGCACCAGCCCGGCGGTAAGCAGAGCCTTCAACTAATACAACTGTGGCTAACGCAGTTTGCTTACCCTGTTTTTGTGCCCGGTCATAAGCTTTTACAATGTCTTGGATCTCTTTCATTAAAAACACTAATATAGTTACTTCTATATTAATTTGTATGGTATTATAGGTGATTCGTGTATTCTTTTACCTGTGGTACTGTAACGGCATAGGCAATATCGGGGCCGACACTAATTTTCGATATCTCACCAATAATTTTTTGCATATGGGGTTTATAATGACCGGGCTTTTGCATTTAATGAAACTTATTCTGAAATGATATTGTTAAAGAGTTTTAAAAGCTGAAAGATATTTATGAAAGATATAGCTAAACGTTTCCCGGAAAATCAGTTATTATCACCTAAAGACTTACAACCCAGCAACGAAGGGTTACATATTGCTTGTTTGTTAAATCCCGGTGTATTTAGGTTCGATGATAAAATATGGTTATTGGTACGTGTAGCGGAACGGCCCGAGCAAACGGAAATAGTAGTATCTTTCCCTATATTGACTGACGCCGGTACAATTGAAATAAGGGAAATAGCCTTGGATGATGTAGACCTGATCATGACAGACGCCCGGGTAATTAAATACAAGGGAGTTGATTATTTAACTACATTATCGCATCTGCGGTTGCTTTGTAGTGACGACGGTATTAAATTTTATGAACCAGAAGGCTATCCTACCTTGTTTGGAGCTGGTGCTTTGCAAACTTTTGGAATTGAAGATTGCCGGGTTACTCATCTGGACAACAAGTACTACTTAACTTTTACATCGGTATCAGCAAGTGGGGTTGGAGTTGGTTTACGCACCACTACCAATTGGAAACAATTTGAAACACATGGCATGATATTACCACCCCATAATAAGGATTGCGCCATATTTGAGGAAAAAATAAATGGCTTATACTATGCATTGCACCGCCCAAGCAGCGTTGATTTAGGTGGTAATTATATATGGCTGGCGCAATCGCCGGATGGTGTGCATTGGGGTAATCATAAATGCATCATTAAAACCCGTAAAGACCATTGGGATAACGCGCGGGTAGGAGCGGGAGCGGCACCAATAAAAACGGCACATGGCTGGCTGGAAATTTATCACGGGGCTAATTATGAGCATAATTACTGTTTAGGTGCTTTTCTTTTAGATTTGAATGACCCCTCGAAAGTGCTTGCCCGAACTAATGAACCTATCATGATCCCGATAGAGACATATGAAACCACAGGCTTTTTTGGTAAAGTAGTATTTACCAATGGCCATGTAGTTACCGGCGATGTGTTAACCATTTACTATGGAGCATCGGATGAATTTGTATGCGGAGCTAATTTTTCCATCAAAGAAATTCTGGCGGCTTTAGGTATATAATCATTTACTTAAAATTTTAGTTGTTTCGTAAAACAATTATTAAAATTAAATCAAGGGAATATTTATTGCTAATTAAATTATAAATAAAGCATTAATTGGTTAGATTTTTGATGATGATATGCCATAAACCATTTTTAGCGGCGTGGTTTTTAATGTTTATATTCTAGAAAAACATTTTAAAATTACTATATGGATAGCGATAAAAAAGCATACCGATTTATAAACAGCAAAACAGGCTATGCTATTGCTTATTTATCGTTACCAGTGGATATGGGTAAGGACGCCATGGTGAGTGCTTTAGAAACCCGTCGAAAAGAACTGGCAGTTGAACATAAAATTTTTGTAGAAACCATTTATTGGGAAGCAGAAGAAAGATAGAATGGATATCAATCTTAAAACCAGTTACTTATTGAAATTATTGAAACTGCCTGCATCTAAAACCTCCAGCTTTTTGGTAAGTCCTTGATTTAAAACATGCTGAAAACTAACATCATGTAATAAACCCATATTGAATTGTTCCATCACTTTTTGTAACCCGGAACAAGTGTATAACGCACAAAGTGGTTCGGCAAAATCTCCGTGGTGATAGGCATAAAAATCGAATCCGGGTTCGGCCTGGTATACATTAACCAGATTTTGCAATGTCGAAATATTCATATCAATCATATCGCAGGCTAATAAAAGCAAGTCATTTTGCGGATAGATTTTATGAACGCTAAGCAAGCCATTTAATGGTCCGCTTATATCGGTATCATCAACGATTAACTCGTGACCAGGGAATACCAACTGGTATTTTTCGTATTGGGTTACATTGATTGATATTACTACAGGCAGATCAATATCAACGAGCTTATTAGTTACATGTACGGCCCAGTAAGACCCCATTATAGGTTTCAGGCCTTTATCAGTACCCATGCGTTTGCTTTCGCCACCACTCATTACAACACCCAACAGCTTGCTCATATGACTATGTTTGCTTTTTATCTGAATGGCCTAAATTCCTTGCAGGGTTAACCACATCCCGTAGCAATTGTTTCAACTCCTTAATTTCAGGAAAATGCCCTGCTACCCTCCGGTCAAATATCTCAACTTCGTTTACCCTAATGATGTATGTACCACTTATTTCGCTGGGCTGTAATAACACGCCATATACATCATCACTAAATGTGGTCAACAGCTCCTGCGCCGTATATGCCGCACGCAACATCCAGCCACATTTAGGGCAATACTCTATGTTTATAGTGGGTTTCATTTTTTGATTTAAAGTTTAACAGCGCTAATGGCAACTGCAGTTACCTCCCCATTGGTGGCTGCCATCGGTAAAGTATTCGCATTTCCATATCAAGGCTTCGTGTTTAATACGATCAATAATGTATTGGTTAGCCTGGTACGCCTCTGAGCGGTGGGCCGATGCCGTGATAACTACTACAGCGGTTTCGCCAACGGTTACTTTACCTGTACGATGTTGGGCAATGGCGATATTTAACGGCCACTTTTTATTGGCATCATCTAAAATTGTTCTGATCATTTTAGCGGCCATAATTTGATGAGCCTCATAATCAAGGTAGGCAACTTCTTTACCATTGTTATTGTTGCGTACCTCGCCACTAAATAAAACCACAGCTCCCGCTTTTGGGTGATGCGCTTTTGATAATAGCTCTACTACATTTAATGGAACCGCAGATAGTTCGGTTATTTCAACCTCCGCTACTGGGTGGGAATATGCAGATCGTATCATTTTTTGTTATATTATAGGTTTGATCAACAAACTCATCATGTACGGCAAAGCGGCAGAGTTGCAATACACCTTGTGCTGATGTATTTAAACGTGACAGATGTTCCCTTAGTGACGCAATATCCGTAATATCATCGTTCAGATCAAACTCCCTGTCGAAATAGTCTTTTAAAACGGCAAAAACCTGAATTTTCATTTTTTTAACGATTATCCTCCAATATGCATCATGCTCATCTCGCTACCCACAAAGTTTAAGCTTTGCTTTTGCTGCATGGCTTGTTGTAATTTATCTTTTAATTGTATACTATCTTCATCACCGCTTACAGCGATGGGGTTGTTATTACTTAAGCATCCGTAAATATTACCTTCGGCATCTAAACGTAAGCGGTTGCAATCCTTGCAAAATGGCTCGCTATCATTGGCAATAATTCCAAAAACACCGCCCTGGTTAGTTTGCCAATAATTGGCGGTTGATGATGGTTTACGCGGGAGCCGGATAACATCATATCTGGTTGCAATAACATCCAACATGTTTTGCTGCGTAAACAGGTATTGATCTCCTTTACCAAATAAATGGCCCATGCCCATTACTTCCAAAAAACGAATTGGAATGTTCATTTTTGAAGCATAATTGAGTAACGGCAATACCTGGTTGTCATTTTTACCTTTCATAATAACAGCGTTGATCTTCACTTCTAATCCGGCATTTATAGCTTCCTCAATGCCTCTTAAAGTACGATCAAGTTGCTTACGCCGCGTCATCTGGAAAAAAGTATCGCCATCAACAGCGTCTAGCGAAATATTAATCGATCTTAATCCGGCTTCTTTAAGCTCAAGGGCCATTCTTTCCAGTAAAAAGCCATTACTGGTTATTTTCAAATCATCGATACCCAATTTTTTTGCTCCCTTTATCACGCTAGTTAATTCGCGATAGAGCAACGGTTCGCCACCGGTAAAGCGTATGGTTTTTAAACCAAGTTGAGCATGGAGTTTGCCAATGGTGTTTAAAAAGCTGGACGCTGAAGCCTGCGGTTTACGATCAACGGTGATCTCGTCCTCGCTGCCCATAGTACAATAAATACAGCCTAAATTACAGGTACTCAATAAGCTTACCCGCAAAGTTTTAAAACTGCGTCCGTATTTATCGTTCAATTCCAACATAATTCAATAACCAAATATACTACTTATATCAAACGTATTGAATTTAGATATGTTTCTTGGCACTAGCAATGAATAATTACAATTGTATAACTTAATGGTCGGAGATTAATAAAGGTTTATCTATCAATATAAAATCCGCTTTAGGCGCGTTACAGGTTGGACATTCATAATGAATAATATCGTCAAATGAAGTACCAGCCGCAATATCATTAAGATCATCGCCATAGGCTACATCATATATAGTAAGGCAATGTTTACATTGATAAACCTGCTCGGCAATCATAATGTCTTTTTCAACCAGATCTGCATTAACACTTACCTCTGGTAATTTTTCGCCACTTTGCAGTTCGTAAAAATAATTGCATAACTCTATTAAATGGTTGCTAATGTTTTGACGTGCTACATTACGTTTAGAAACAATAAACTCCTTGGAATTAGGATTGAACTCCCGTGTATAAAAGATCTCAAAAAGTGGTTCTTCTCCTGTTTTGGTTTTTTGTTTGTTGATAAAAATAGAACCAAATAAGCCCGACTTAGGCTGGGTTTTAATAGCAAAGCATAACCGATAGGTGCGTGTATCCGCTTCTTCAAACTCTTTCACTAACTGGCGTTTCAGATCCAAACCTTCTGCGCAAAGGTCCTCAACTTGCCAATTTAGCTCGTTGGCAGCATGCCGTACATTAATAACGTACCTGTTTAGTATGTTCCCCCATAAATTCCTGTTAGATTGCTCTATCCCTTTAATTACGATAGATTTCCATGGCGTTGTATAGATCTGCCCTATTCTGGTTTGCAGGCAAAGGGTACACATATCTTTTAAAAACGCTACCGGAAACAATTCATCCCTACGGTAAATGCCGAGCCATAACTTGTTATTCCCATAACGATTAAAGCCCTCGTAAAAAGGTAAGTGAAACTCTGGCAATTGTAACGGCTGGCTAAATGGCTGTAAAACAAAGCTGTTTTTAGCGTTAAGCCGTTCAAAAAACAAGTTACAGTCAATAGTTTGCTTATCGTAAAACAGGCCGCGGTTATTTAAGATCTCATCTTCAACCAGTTTGCTAATGGACGGTATATCATCTGAATAAATTAATGACGGCCAACAATACAGTATATTAGTTTTTGGGAAACGGACATATAGATACCAGTAGTTGCTGATATCTGATGATATAAAATTAAGGTTCCCTGTAAAAAATGGGATAAAGGTTTGGGAGTTATCCGCAAGGTTGATTTTCAGTCGCGGTTCAAAATCAAACAGATCGAGGATATCTTTATAAACTCCCTCCTTTAACCAGTTGGCATTAAATATAATATCTTCCGTTACGTACGAACTAATGATGTTTGGATGATCCTCGGTATTGATCTCATAATTAATATCGGATATTAACAGATCATTCTTCACATCCTCCAACTCTGATGCTTCCACTGCAAAAAGCAATTGCTGTCTATTGCCGAAGCGTACATGTTTAACGCCTGCGGCTTCGGCAATGTTTAAAATATCCAATAATTCTCCGGCAGGTACAATGCCGCCTGGCAAGTTTATCTTAATCATGTAATTGTACTCCGCAACATTCTTCGTTTCCATCGCACTCATCAGCTAATTATTAATTCTGTTTTAACTGCCGCTTCCATGGCATCAAGTATACGCTTTACTTCGGGCCTGCACGATCCGCAGCCCGTGCCGGCACCTGTTGATGCGCAAAGCTGTTTTAGATCTGTACACCCTTCGGCAATTTTATTCATAATATTACCATCGCCTACATTATTGCAACTGCAAACCAGCTTACCTATAACGGGCTCGGCTTTGTTGCCACTACGCAATAACTGGATACGTTTTTCGCTCAGTTCTATTTTATTAGATATAAGTTCTCTAAATTCCTGAAATTCGCTTTTATCACCGATCAAAATAGTGCCTACCAATCTATCCTGATGAATAATGCATTTTTTATAGTACCGTTTTGCCTTGTCAATAAAAACAATCTCCTCGTAGTTTTTATCATCAGGGCATTCGGGCAAACCTATGCTGCATAGGTCAAACCCATGGATCTTGATGATATTCATAAACAAGCTGCCCTGATAATAACTGGCTATGTCACCATTTAAATACCGGGCTACTATTTCCGCCTGCTCTTCGGCGGCGGCGGTTATTCCGTATAAGGTACTTTCAAATTCAGCAATTTCGCCAATAGCAAATACATCAGGGTCACTTGTTTGCAAACGCTCGTTTACAACTACTCCGCGTTTACAATCTAAACCACATTCTTTTGCCAGCTCAAGGTTGGGTGTGGTACCAATGGCCAGTATCATGGCATCACAGTTTATTTTCCGACCACTCTTTAATCCTATACCGGTTAGCTTGGTACGGCCATAATAAAGCTGCACTTCATCATCATAAAATATATCACAACCCTGATCTATCATCTCCTCATGCAGCAGCTGGCTGCCAAGGGGGTCGAGTTGCCGGTTCAAAAACCGGGATGTACGTTGTATAACTGTAATTTTAATGCCAATTTCGCGCAATGAAGCAGCCATTTCCAGACCCAGTAAACCACCACCCACAATAACTACATGGCCATTGGCTGGTACATGGTTCTTGAAATTATCGGCATCGGTACGATTACGCATGGTAAATATACCCGGTAACGATGGCACATTTCTAGGTACTGCAGCACGGCTGCCTGTGGCCATTATTAAAACATCGTAATGTGTTTTAACACCTCTGGAATCAATTACATATTTTATATCCCGGTTAACTTTTTCTACGCTTACACCTCTTAGCAGTTTAATTTTATAACCGGGCTCTTCCTCGTCGGTCATTTTTACCAATTGTTCCCATTTTTGTTCGCCGCTTATATAGTCGGGCAGCATAACACGGTTATAAAAAGGAAAATCTTCTTTGCTGAAAATGGTGATCTCATCATCTTTATTAATTTCACGGTAAGATTTTACAAAACCATATGAACCCGCCCCGGCACCAACAATTACAATACGTTGAAATGGTTTTTTAAATTTAGCAACACTTACGGCACAGTATTTAAAATCAGGCTCCTTTGATACGGGGTCAACTATATTATTGGTGATGTTATTGGCGCGGTTCAAATCGTTGCCCAATATTTTACCCCAATGGATCGGCAAAAACACAACACCACGTTTAATAGCATCGGTTATTTTAGCTTTAACCTGAACCTCACCTCTGCGCGACTTAATAACCGCGACATCATTTTCGGCTATGTTAAGCTTTTGGGCATCAGCCGGGTTGATCTCTAAATAAGCCTGTTTAATATGCTGGTTAAGCTTATTAACCTTTCCGGTTTTACTCATGGTATGCCACTGATCGCGGATGCGGCCTGTAGTGAGTATCAATGGGTAGTTACTGTCAGGCTTTTCGCTGGTCAGTTCGTCCGCTACGGCATGTATCATCGCTTTTGCGGATGCTGTATAAAATACCTTATCCGTAAATAAACGCGCCGTACCTTTTGATGGTGGCTCAACATTTACAGGGGGGGCTGTTACAACCTTCTTTTTGGTGACCTTAACAGGCTTTACGTAAGGAACAATTTGCTTAGGATAAGGCCATTGTACTGTTTTAACCTGCTTTAAAATATCATAGCTTAACCCGCTTATATCTATATTGGTATTTTCGGTAAGGCGGGCATGTTCGGCATAAATATCTGCGGCACCTGCGAAATCAAAACCATGGAAGCCCATTTTTTGAGCAAAACGACAAATAATTTCGGCATCGGGCAACGCTTCACCAGGTGCTTCAACAATTTTATTTAGATAACTGATACGGCGCTCCGAGTTGGTCATGGTACCCTCTTTTTCGGCCCATGTAGCCGCGGGTAATATTACATCGGCATATTTTAAAGTTTCAGGCTTATTGCTGATATCCTGTACAACCACAAATTTAGCCTTTTTTAATGCCTCTTCAACTACCCGAGCATTTGGCATACTGGTTAACGGATTTGTGCAAATGATCCAGATCGCTTTTAAACGGCCATCGTTAAGCGCGTCAAATATTTCGGTAGCAGTTAAACCTGCCTTATCCGAAATAACCGTTCCACCCCAAAACTCCTGCAATTCCTTTCTGTGTAAAGGGTTCTTAAAATCACGATGAGCAGGCATTAAATTAGCCATTCCACCAACTTCACGGCCACCCATTGCATTAGGCTGGCCAGTTAACGAAAAAGGCCCCGAACCGGGCTTACCAATATGCCCGGTTATCAGGTTTAAATTAATGAGGCTTAAATTTTTGTTTACACCTATGGCACTTTGGTTAAGACCCATCGTCCACATGGTTATAAAGCCTTTGGCTTCGCCGATATATTTGGCTGCGAGGCGAATATCATGTTCGCTAATACCACATATTTGTGATGCCTCTTTTAATGAGCGTTTAAATACCTGGTTCTTATACGCTTCAAAGCCTTCGGCATTATTGGTTATAAAATCCAAGTCTATATCGCCATTTTCTATTAACACCCTACCAATGGCATGATTTAAAGTAATATCGGTTCCAGGATTGAGTTGCAAATGCAGATCGGCAATTGAACAAGTGTCTGTTACCCGTGGATCTACCACAATGATCTTTATACTTGGATTAGCAGCTTTATGTGCTTCCACGCGCCTCCATAAAATGGGGTGGCACCAGGCAGGGTTTGCACCTGTTACATAAAAGCAATCAGCCAATTCAATATCATCATAACAAATTGGTACCGAATCTTCGCCCAAAGCCATTTTATAAGCCGCTACAGCGCTGCTCATGCATAACCTAGAATTGGTATCAATGTTATTACTCCCTATAAAACCTTTAATTAGCTTATTAACAACATAATACTCTTCTGTAAGGCATTGCCCTGAGGCATAAAACCCGACAGAGTCAGGTCCATATTTATCAATAAATGTTTTAAAAACTGCCGCGGTTCGTTGCAATGCCTGATCCCAGTTTACCCGTTGCAGCGGCATATTTTTATTGTAGCGCATTTGCGGATACAGCAGCCTATCGCTCTTATCGTTTACTGTATGATGTAAATTTAAGCCCTTGCTACAGAGCATACCTTTATTTACAGGGTGCTCTTTATCACCTTCTAGTGTTATTGTGCCATTCTTCTCCTTGTTGATCACAACGCCGCAACCAACCCCGCAATAACAACAGGTTGATGTATATGAAGATGAACGTTTCTTTTGGTTAGACATACAATTATTACTTGTATTATATAATTACTTTTTATTCTGCCAGCACAGCTCCGGCAAACTCAGCCGGAACATCCCCTTTTTCTTCAGTATTTGTATAAACTTTAGTAAAACGTGTTATCAAAATAACAACAGATACAGCTATAACAGCATATCCGATATAAGTAAAAGCCTGTACATAAGTTATGCTACTTGATTTAAAAAGGAAACCAAAAAGCATCCCCCCAAGGTTGCCACCTGCACCAACAATACCACTTATTAAACCTACATTTTTTGTGTTTACGAAAGGTACAATACCATATGTTGCCCCATTTGACATTTTAAGGAATAACGCGAAAGTAAGCATGGCCGTAATAGCCAGTACCAACGACCCCGCTTGCGCAAAAAGGATAATGCCAATTCCCTCTAATAGTAGTACACCGGCTAATAGCAAACCTTTTCCACGCATGCCGTATTTACCGCCTACTTTGTCAGACACGATACCACCCAATGCACGGGCGAAAATATTCATAAAACCAAATATACCGGCCCAAAAACCGGCTGAACTCTGTGTTAAATGAAATGAATCTACAAAATGCAATGAGGCCACATTATCAAAGGTTAACTCCATACCAAAGCAACAGGCATAGGCCAATGTAAGGGCCCAAACGCGCCAATCAGCAAGTACCGACCAATCCGTTTTTTTAGCATCCTCTTTTGAGTGGCCTATTTCGTCAAAGTTGCCTGCCGGGGTATCTTTTGTATATTTATTGTATATAAAGGCCATAATAAGCATCATCACCCCCGGCACTATCATAGCATATCTCCATGCCTCGCCTTTAGTGTAACCAAAACCTACAATAGCGGCAAATATTAAAGGCATAACCATGTTAGTAACTCCACCGCCAAGGTTACCCCAGCCACCGGTAACAGCATTGGCTGTACCTTTAATTTTAGCACCAAACATTTGCGATGTATGGTATTGTGTAATTACGAAGGATGCACCAATAATACCAATGCTCAACCTAAATAATAAGAATGTAATGTAGCTATGCGCCAATCCTACACACATAACAGGTATAGAGCCAATTATTAATAGCCTTACCGCTGTTTTACGGGGCCCCCAAATATCGCATAGCTTACCTATAATTAACCTTGCAATAATTGTTGCCGCTACTGAGGCTATTATAATATTACCAACCTGGGCCTTAGTTAAACCTAATTCTACACGTATAGTTGGCATTAGGGGTGCTAAACCAAACCAACCAAAAAAACAGACAAAAAACATTAACCATGTAATATGGAACGTTTTCATCTGGATGCCACTGAAGCTAAAAATATTTAACTTATCTAATGGTTTTGCTGTTGTATTCATTTTGTTAAATTTATATTGTTCTGTGATTGTGAATGTTTAATTTTTATAATTAATGCTCGTCGTCAATTGAAAACTTAGCAATTAAAAGGTTCAGTAACCTATCGTGAATGTCCATATACATAGGGTCGTGAACGATCTCTTTTTTATTACGAGGCCTTTTTAGGGGTACATCAACTATCTCTCTAATGGTTGCTGCGGGGCCATTATTCATTACCACTACCCTGTCTGACAGAAAGATAGCTTCCTCAATATCATGTGTTACCATTACAATAGTTTTTTCACGGTGATCTAAATTCCATAATTTTAAAAGCTCAACATGCATCGCGCTTTTGGTTAATGCATCCAATGCGCCAAAAGGCTCATCAAGCAATAATATTTTGGGGTTTATAGAAAAGGCACGGGCAATGGCCACGCGCTGTTTCATACCGCCCGATAATTGCCCCGGCAACTTGTCTTTATGCTCCCAAAGGTTTACCATTTTTAAATTGGTTTCAACCAGTGCGATTTTCTCCTCGGTCGACAGATCCTTTAATGCGGAATCTACTGCTACATATATGTTTTTATAAACGGTTAACCAGGGCAGCAGGGAATAATTTTGAAATACTATGCCTCTATCCGGGCCCGGTGCACTTACTTTCTTGCCATTGGCAAACACTTCGCCTGCTGTGGGCTGTACCATTCCACTGATGGTGCCCATTAAGGTTGATTTTCCGCAACCTGAGTGGCCAATAAGTGAAATGATCTCTCCTTTTTTTACAGTAAGGCTAATATCTTTAACAGCTGTGTAAGCTCCTGTTGGTGTTTTAAAACTTACCGTAACATTATTTACCTCTATACTTAAAGGAGCAGCAAAAGCTTGTTCTATAATTTTATCTGCAACCATATTGTTGTTTTCTACCGATGTGGATCCTATTGTTGATATGTTACTCATATAAGTCGTTTTAATTTATAGTTATATGGCGTACGAGAATTTTTTCTGTAATGCGGTGAAGCACTTGTCGAGCAACGACCCTACTACACCTATAATAATAATAGCGACTAAAATTTTAGCTATGCTACCACCGTTAAAGCCTTCATCCCAAATAAAATAACCTAAGCCTTGCCCCCCTGATAACATTTCGCCGGCTACAATAACCATCCATGCAATACCAACAGATAGCCTTAAACCTGTAATAATGTGTGGCAAACTAAAAGGAAGTAATATTTTGGTGAAATATTTCCAGGTAGAAAACCCAAAGGCCTTACTCACATTTTTATGATCCTGAGGGATATGTGAGGCTCCAAAAGCCGAATTAATTAAGGTTGGCCATAATGAGCAAATAAATATCATAAAGATGCTTGCCTTTGGCGAATCATGAAAAATTGCTAACCCTAACGGAAACCAAGCTAATGGCGAAACAGGGCGTAAAATTTGCATAATAGGGTTTACCATATTCATGGTAATCTTGTTGCTACCCATTATTAAGCCCAATGGTATGGCAAATAAACTACCCAAACCAAACCCTATAGCTACCCTGCCCAATGAGCTTAATAACTTTGTACCAATACCTTTATAATCAGGGTCGTTTTGAAACGGCTTGTGCATCACCTCTTTAAATACTGTAAATGTGGCCGAAGGCGATGGTATCTCGTTTTTGGTGACCGCGGATATCAATGCCCAGATACCTCCAAGAATTATCATTCCTGCCACAAAGTATACTACCGACATTATTGCTTTTTTTGAATTCTTCATATCGTTTTCCTTTTACTTTGAAAAGGTTTGCCAGGCCCCAAAGAGCCCGACAAAACCTTAACTTCACTCACAATCAATAGAGTATTTTATTATCGTTTTGCTCCGGCTAAATATGCGGCCGGGTTGTTTGGATCAAATGTTATAGTTTCCAAATTAGTTTTAAACGGTTTCATATCTTCCTGAATCGTTACACCCATGCTTTTGGCTACCTCATCATACAATTCAGTCATGATTAGTTTTTTAGCTACTTCCTTATAATTAGGAGCACTATTAAGCATGCCAAAACGCATGTACTGTGCCATAAACCATATGCCGTAAGCTACTTTGGGCGTATTAACTACACCGTTGTTATAAAACAACATGTAATCGTCTTTGTATTTTTGCACACCTAAGTCGCAACCCAGATCTGTTGAACCCATTAATCGGGCCTCAATAACTTGTACCGGAGCGTTAACATAATTAGGTCGGCTTAAAAATACCGCGGCTTTTTTGCGGTTGCCCATTACATCGAGCCATTTGCAGGCTTCAATAATAGCTTTCATTACATTTTTTAGATCTTCTTTATCACCATCGGCAAATGTTTTATTAACTACTAAAGCCTTTTCAGGATGATTTTTCCAGATATCCTGACTAGCAATATGGGTAAAGCCAATGCCTTGCGTTGCCGCAACACCATTCCAGGGTTCGCCCACGCAAAAGCCTTCCATATTATCAACTTTCATGTTGGCAACCATTTGCGGCGGAGGGATGGTGATGATGCCTACCGACTTTGCATTAACGCCACAGGCAGCTAGCCAGTTACGTAACCAGATATCATGCGTGCCACCCGGAAAAGTCATGGCGAAGGTTACTTCTTTCCTAGCTTTTAACGATTTAACAGCTGATGCCACTTTTTTAATTTCCTTAAAACCAACTAACCCGCAAAAATCTTTTGATAAAGTGATCCCCTGGCCGTTATTACTTAAGGTCATAGCAATTTTCATTTCTGAACCCGATTTGCCGCCAATGCCAGTATAAACTGAAAAAGGCATTGAAAATAGGCAATGGGCACCGTCCAACTCACCGTTCAGAATTTTATCACGAACTACGGCCCACGAAGCTTCCTTGCTTAACTGAACATCAACGCCGTATTTAGCGAAGAAACCCATTTCTTTGGCGATAACTAAGGGCGCACAGTCGGTTAAAGGGATAAAACCTAATTTAATTACACGTTTTGGCGGTTTTGCATGAGCTATTGAACTTATCAATACAGCTAATAAACTCATTACCAGAATAAATTTTGATCGGATATTTATATTTTTTTTCATGATTGCTATCTATATGAGTGAAAAAATGGCCTTTTTATTATTGTTTAATTGCAACAGGTTTAGCGTAGAAAAAGTCGGGAGTGAATTTGAACATGACATAGGCCCAGTTACCCGTTTTTTTATAGTTTGAAGCACTTGCATCTGCAATAGTTGGCTGTCCTTTAGCAAATGGCATACTATCGGTCGCTTTCATAGTTGAGTAACCAAAATCAACAGTTGTAAACTTGTTCATGGCATAACTTAGTGTAAAATCAATTTCGTTACCCAAATGCTTGTCGATCAAGGTTCCGTCTACCGTGTTTTTCATGTCCTTATCAAGAGAAAAATAATGAAGATCGATACCCGCGGTAAGTACATTCCCGGTATATTTAAACTTGAGGTATGGATTTTTTAAACCACCTTTAGGTGCGCCCGTTCCCGCATAGAAATAATCCATGTATCCCCAGAATTTATGCGGAGTACCATATAAAGGATCAAAAGAATTGTTTTTTACACCAACATCCGACAAACTTGTACCTGAAAGAAAATCGTAACCCGGAGTTACACTAAATAAACCTTTTTGATAGGTAGCCTGTATTGAATAATGATACGCTTCGTCCATATCCAGCCCATCTCTGTCCTTGCCTGATTGCTTGTAGTAAGCGGCCTGAACAGCGATCTTACCGAAACCAGATGCATTACCAAATGTTGGGCTAACCATTAAACCATAGGTATAGCGTTTGTTGGGTGAGTAATCAAATTGATCAGCAGCATTTGTTTGCACAAAACGACGGCCATATACATAACCAGCAGCAGCATTACCAGTTGAATCTAAACGATATTTACCAAAGTTATCGTTAAAGAATAATGCTGAAACTTTAGTTTGGTTGAATTTTTTACTGATATATAAAGTAGTGAAAGATTTATAATCTTGCGTGGCGCCGTTAGTGCTTGGTGGGTTAGCATAAACTGACGTACCATTTTTTGCGCTTTTATTTGCGGCATTACCACCAATTGCCAATGGAACAATACCTGCTGGGGCGGGCACTAGGCTACCTAAACTATTGGTAACGTAGGCTGGGATATTGCCAGGTACATAAGTACTGGTAGAAGGGTTTTCAGCATTTTGATTAAAAGCATAACCCAGATCAACTTGCCAGCCGTGGTGCATAGCCTTTAATAATACCATATCATGGCGGCGGGCTTGTTGCAACCAGTCAAGGTTACCGATTAGGCGCGAATCGTCGTAAATTAATTCCTGACGGCCGATTTTTAATGATAGCATATCCAACAACTTAAATTTAATTGTGGTATCTGCCTTGTTAGCCAATGTTAAATCGGCCCAGCCTTCGTGTAACATTAAACGGTTACCATCATTGATCGATATGGAAGATGCATCAGCTCCCCATACACGTACATCCTGCACACTAACACCAAAAGTTAGCCTGTCCCATTTATAACCGAAATTTAAACGGGTGCGTTGAGAAATAAAATCAGCATCCTTAGTACCAGCCTGAAGTAAGTTAGCATATCCGTTACGAGATTCGCCCCTGGTTCTTAGCTGCCCTGTTAAAGTAATCTGAGCTTCTGTTTTTAAATATTGGCAAGCCAATATTAAGATTATAGCAGCTACCCTGCTAGTTTTGAGTACATTTTTATACATTTGTTAAGGTTTTAGAGTTTGTTAAAGCACTGGAACTGTTTTGCCCCCGCCGGAATGCGACCTCCGACGGGGTTTTTTTTCGTCTAATTTTTATTTTTATACTTTTTTTTCACCATATGTTGCTTTTTATTTCTAATTACGTTTTCAATCACTATAAATATATCCAAAATAATATAAAAATGCAATAAAATTTGAATTATCTATAAAAAATATGATTTAAATCGCATTTATTGTCAATAATTAACAAATTAATAATTCGCAAACTAATTTTACATAGAAAATAATCATTTTATTAATAAATTTTATTTAAAAAAGTCATTTTTAGTTTTTTATTTACATAAAAATACAATTAAAAATCGTGAATTATCTATATATACAGCAACTTGATAAGAAATTTGCAAAAAAAACCGATATATGCATCAAAAATTTCCTTAAACACGCTGTTTTTACCTTTTGTTATTGTTATTATTGTATTGATAGTAACTTACAACTCCATAAACCTGAATAAATGAAAATAAGCAAGCAAGAATGTGATCTTAATAGTTGTTTTTTGTGCAAACTCTGTGTAAAAGAGTGGCTACCCGCTTTAAGTATGCACCGGAAAAATTTTGATGTAAAAAAAGGAGAAGTAATATTTAAAGAAGGTGATAAAGTAACTGGGGTATATTTTATTTACGCCGGAAATTTTAAAGTACATAAAAAATGGGGGGCCGATAAAGAACTTATTGTTCGTTTTGCAAAAAAAGGTGCTATTATAGGGCACAGGGGTTTAGGTACAAACCTTTTTTATCCTGTATCGGGCACTGCATTAGAGGCTGGGAAGGTCTGCTTTATAGATATGGACTTTTTTAATACCACTTTAAGAGTAAATAATGAGTTTACTTATAATTTAATGATGTTTTTTGCTGACGAATTGCAAGAATCTGAACGAAAAATGCGCAATCTGGCACATATGCCAGTAAAAGGCCGTGTAGCGCAAGCGCTTTTAACATTAAAAGAACAATTCGGGCTAACAGAAAATGGGTTTATTAATATAGAACTATCCCGCCAGGATTTGGCTTCTTTTACAGGCGCCACTTATGAAACTGTTTTTAGGACCATTAATGAACTTAGCCAGGAAAGCATTATCTCTACGTCGGGCAAAAGCATTACAATTATTAATCAGGAAAAATTATTGCAGGTTATTAGAGAAGGTAACTCATAAAGGGTAGCACGTAACCATAGTTCCTGTTTCTATATTCCCAGTATCAGCCGCGGGATGCATGGCAAGTGCATTTGCATGCAGCCCAAGGCGAATATCACCAGATCCATTTATAGCAATTGGTTGAAGTACTGACGGCTCGCCCGAAATGTGAGCTGGAAAAAACTCATCAAAGTTTGTTTTACGGAAATGCATACCAGCAAAAGGAAGTGTTAAAGTTTTTGGCAAACCCAAACCAAATGAAACCGATAAAAAAGCGTCAATAAATAATCTAAACGTTACCATACACGAAAACGGGTTACCCGGCAAGGCAAAAACCATCCCTCCATTAGGCAGTATACCACACCAAATTGGTTTCCCAGGCTTTATAGCTACTTTATGAAATAACTTTTTCACACCCAACTGCCTTAAAACTTCAGGTAAATAATCAGCATCACCAGCTGATACCCCTCCGCATGTAACAATAATATCAAAATCAAGTACCTCACTTAGCCTATCATGTAGTTGCTCTTTATTGTCTATTATATGACCGGTAACCAGCGGTTTGATAGCCCATTTGTTAAACATACTTTTCAGTAAATATTGGTTGCTGTTCCGTATTTGGTTTTCAGCAATTGCTGATCCCGGATCAACAATTTCATCTCCTGTTGTAAATAGGGCAACATGGGGCAGTTTTTCAACTTTTATTTTATTTTTGCCTAAGGAGGCAAGCAAACTGATTACTACAGGTGTGCATTTATGATTTCCGTTTAGAATCACTCCCCCCGATTTGATATCTTCGCCCTGACGTGCAATATTTTGATATGGGCTAATCATCTCCACCCTAAACTCAACTATACCATCTATTTGGTGAGCATCTTCCCGGCGGATAACTGCATTTGCCGAATACGGGACAGGTGCGCCGGTCATGATTTTATAGCATGTACCCGGAGTTAGCTGCGCCAGCTCACTTTGCCCTGCATATATTACCTGCAGAAGTTTAAAACTGCGGATACCTGCTTCCCAATCACCCGTATGTATGGCATAGCCATCCATAGCTGATCTGTTAAAAGGCGGATAGTCGCGATCGGCAGAAATATTTTCGGTCAATATTCTTCCATCAGCGGCATCTAAAGTGATAATTTCAGTTCCGAAGGATCTGGCTAACGAAATAACTTGACTAAGTGCTTCTTTATATGTGAGCATAGGTTATTAAATTATCAATGCCCCCCGCCCAACATCATTTTACGCGCATGAAAAACCGCAGGTAATATACCCTCCAGAGATTCTCTGGCTCCATCGGTACTTCCAGGTAAAGTTACAATCAATGTTTTAGCTATAGAGCCTGCCACACCACGGCTCATCATAGCCATTGGTGTACGCTGCTGCCCAAAGTTGCGCATTGCTTCGGCAATACCATCGGCATCACGTTCCAATATTTCTTTTACCGCGCTAACCGTATTATCGCGGGGGCCCAAGCCTGTGCCCCCGGTTGTGAAAATAAAATGAATATCCTCGGCAACCCAGTCCCTTATTTGTTGTTGTATTTGCTCTTTATTGTCGGGCAAAACCTTGTAGTGCAATACATTGGCATTTACATTTTTTAACATTTCGATAATAATTTCCCCGCTTTTATCGTCGCGGGTTCCAGCCGCGGTCGAGTCTGAACAAACTAAAACCGCACATATAGGCGGCGTAGCAAAAAAGCGTTCCCTATCACTTTTACCACCCCGTTTTTGTAGTAATTTGATATGGCCTATTTCCAATTGCTTATCAACAGGTTTAAGCATATCATAAATTTCGAGCGCGGCTACAGATACAGCAGTTAAAATTTCCATTTCAATGCCGGTGCGGCCAATAGATTTAGCCTGCCCTGTTATTACTATGCCAAAACGGCTAAGCACTGCATCGTCAAAAAATTCACTATGCTTTTCGCGATCCAAAAAATCAAAGGTGATATCCATGCCATCAATTTGCACCGGATGGCAATGGGGCAATAACTGCGGGGTTAATTTTGCACCAATAAAGCCAGCAGCTTTAGCTACATCAAATAAGTTGCCTTTTGGCAATTCGTTATTTTTAATAGTTACAATGGTTTGTTCCGAACAAAATATCACACCAATAGCCTTGGCGGTACGCAGTGTAATTTGCTTATGGGTTATATCGCGCATTATTATTAGGCTTTCTGTACCTGCTTATGCAGATATTAATGAATTTGGCATTTCTTTTACTTCTAATATATCTATAGCATCACCAACACATATCGTTCCTTCGCCAGTATGGATGAGATTTTGCCCAAAGTATATTTTGTTTTTTTTATTGCGATAGGTGGCCAGAGTTTTTATTGGTTCTTTACCACCTTGAGCCGTATCCTGATCTATTGTTGGAACATTGCAACGCGCGCACAATTTTACACCATTAAAATGAATATCACCAATTCTAAAATGTGCCATCCTGTCTTCCTGGTAAGCACCGCCTCCTTTAAATACAATATTTGGCCTGAATCTGTTAACAGGTACCTTTTCTTCTAAACGGTTATTAAGATCGTCCAAGGATGATTGCCCTATAATTAAGAAAGGGTAAGCATCAGAAAATGAGGTGATTTTTTCTACTGGTGAATATTCTGCACTTACTATTCTCTTGCTGCTATCGGGCATGTATACTAACCTGCATTGGTATTGAAGTATCCCAGTAAACCATTCATCAATTTGACTGCTAACATACTGGCCAGAACAGGTATCATCGAAAAGAGAAAACTCACCGCTTTGGTTTGTTTCGGGCAGGAAAGGGATTTGAATTTGAGTATATTGTGTTGAATGAGTAACCAATAACCCCTCCGAAGTAATAGCTACCTTAAGCAAAGCCATTTCAGGAATCTCCCGTTGGGAAAGAAAACGGTTATTATTATCTACCAGCATCCAGCGCCTATCGTGTTGTAAACCCCTGTCGGTAACCGGAGCCGATGAAACACTTATTCCTCCCAGCGACTTAATGGGGTAAATATATAATTCACTCACATGCAACATGGGGTAAATATACATGGTATTTAACAGATCACCATTTTTTATAAGGCAAAAATTCACCTTCCATCGGGATCTTTATCTGTCGCCTCAATTAAACTATACTCCAACGTAAACCTTGTCGCCAATTATTTTAACAGGATATGTTTTTATCTGATATTCATCATCTGTTAGACACTCACCTGTAAGTAACGAAAACGTTCGTTTATGAAATGGGCAAGCTACTTTAGGCTCGCAAGCGTCCCCTGCACTACCGATCATCCCCCGGGATAATACCATTTGTTGTTTGTGCGGGCATAAATTTTGCGTCGCAAACCATTCCCCTCTGCGGGTGAAATTAAATATTGCTATCTGTTCGTCGCCATGCTTAACACAAGCCCCACCATTTGCCGGAACATCATCTATTCCGCAGGCATATATCCATTGTATATCTATAACTGCTTCCATCCTTATTGGTTGTGAGTTACATGTATGCGTTAAGTTTTTAACCAATGCATACACATAACTAATTAAAAACTTTTTACTTTTTACTTTTCAACTTCACTTTTTACATTTCAACTTCGCTTACCATCCCTTTGCTTTAACCTGATCGCGCATAGGCTCAAACTGCGCGTGAGGGTCTTTATCATCTGGCGCATTTACAAAATGAGCAAAGCGTTTGCGTAATTCAGGGTTTTCTACCACCTCTTTCCACTCGCAATGATAAGTATCAATTAATGCTTGTATCTCTTCTTCCAGTTGCTGCCCCATACCCAGGCTATCGTTTACGATAACATTTTTCAAATAACTCATTCCGCCATCCATTTTATTGAGCCATGTAGCGGTACGGGTTAACGGGTCTGCTGTTTTAATATAAAACATCAGAAACCTGTCTAGATATTTTACAAGGGTTTCTTTATCAATATCAGTAGCCAACAGCTGGGCATGCTGTGGTTTTGAACCACCATTACCGCATACGTATAAATTCCAGCCTTTTTCTGTGGCTATTACGCCAAAGTCTTTTGCCTGCGCCTCGGCACATTCGCGTACGCACCCGCTTACGCCACCTTTAAGTTTATGTGGCGAACGGATACCTTTATAACGTTCTTCAATTTCAATGGCAAAACTAACACTATCATGTAAGCCGAAACGGCACCAAGTACTGCCTACACAGCTTTTTACGGTACGTAATGATTTACCATAGGCGTGGCCGCTTTCAAAACCGGCATCAATAAGTTCTTCCCATATTTCGGGCAGGTCATTTACATGCGCCCCAAACAGATCGATACGCTGCCCCCCGGTAATTTTGGTATAGAGGTTGTATTTTTTAGCGACCTGGCCTAACACAATAAGTTTATCAGGAGTTATTTCTCCACCAGCAATACGCGGAACTACAGAATAGGTGCCACCTTTTTGGATATTTGCCAGATACCGGTCATTACTATCCTGAATGGTATCTTGTTTAACGATCAGATCGTTCCATAAACCCGAAAGTATACTGGCAACCGCAGGCTTGCAAACCTCGCAGCCGTCACCACGGCCATAGTGGTCTAATACCTCGTCGTAATTTTTTACTTTATTTACACGGACCAGATCAAGCAACTCTTGTCGCGAATAATCAAAATGCTCGCAGATAACGTTTTTAACATATTGACCGTAGGCTTTTAATGTGCCTGTTATCAGGTCTTTTACCATTGGGATACAACCACCACAACCTGTTCCGGCTTTGGTGCACTTCTTCATCCCGTCAATATTAGTTATTCCCTGTTCGTTAACGGCATCGCAGATGGCGCCTTTGGTAACGGCCTCGCACGAACAAACCAATGCTTCATCGGGCAGGTTCATTACACCAGTGCCTTCATTGGCTTCGCCGCCACGGGCACCCATGATCAGGTCTTCTGGATTTGGCGGCAATACCAATTTGTTGTTAACAGTTTGCAGCAGCATATTATAAGCTTCTGCATCACCAATTAAAATACCACCTAAAAGGTATTTACCATCTGTACTGATATTTATTCTTTTGTAAACTCCTTTGTGGGTGTCTTCAAAAATAATGGTACGGCAATCGGGTTCGGTAACAAACGCGTCGCCAAAACTGGCAACATCAACACCTATCAATTTTAGTTTGGTACTCATATCAAACCCGTAGAATGACTTGTCGCCTTCTACTAAATAAGTGGCAACTGTATCGGCCATTTCATAGCCAGGTGCAACTAAACCATATATCATACCATCGTACAAAGCACATTCGCCTATGGCAAAAACATACTCGTTGCTGGTTTGCATTTTTTCGTTCACCATAATGCCGCCCCGGGTGCCTACATGCAGGCCGGCAAGCTTAGCAAGCTCATCACGCGGGCGAATACCAGCTGATATCACAAGCATATCTATAGGTAATGAAGAATCATCATTGAACTGCAGCGATTCGATTTTATGATCACCTGCAATGCACCGTGTGCTTTTATTCAAATGAATATTTAAACCTAATTCCTTTAGCTTAGATTGCAGCATGGCACTACCCATTGAGTCAATCTGTCTCGGCATTAACCGTGGGGCAAATTCAATAACATGGGTTTCCTGAATACCAAGGTCTATTAGAGCCTTTGCCGCCTCTAAGCCTAACAAGCCGCCGCCCATTACAGCGCCATTTTTTGATTTGGCCGCATATGCTTTTATAAGCTCCAGATCTTCAATGGTACGGTAAACAAATACGCCATCTTTATCAACACCAGGCAGATCGGGCACAAAGGCTGATGACCCTGTGGCAAGCACCAGGTAATCATATTTCAATGTCATGCCATTTAATGAATGAACCGTTTTTTCCGCAGGGTTTATCTCTTGTACAGGGTCATTTAAATATAAAGTAATGTTGTTTTCAGTATACCAGCTCTCGGTAGACATGGAAAGGTCGTCGGCAGTTTTGCCATTGAAATATTCACTGAGGTGAACCCGATCATAAGCGCGACGGGGTTCTTCACCAAAAACTATAATATTGAACTGTTTTGTTTTAGCAATAAGTTTTTCGCAAAACTTATAACCCACCATACCATTGCCAACTACAATAACGGTCGTTTGTGACATAAAGAAAGTTTTAAAATGTTAAAGCACTCTGTTGTGTAACACCCTAACTGCGACCTCAGGTTAATTACTTAAGCAAGTATAACAAAATTTGGTCAAATTTCAATTATCTATGAATTAACTTATCAAAAACGGATATTGTAATAAATAGATAAATTTAGATACAGATAATATCAGAAATTATCTAAAATATCAGAAATTATCACACTTTTAAAAATTCAAAGATTATTCCTAAATGATCCATATCAAGTGATCGATAAAATACATGACAATATATGTTCAAATTTTAAAGATAAAGACACATTAAAATCAAATATTTTTTCCATATACTCAAATACACTTATAGAAAAAAATAAAATAAAAAAAATCATTCACTGTGATAACTGTATAAAAATTTTAATC
>JANXTT010000141.1 GCA_025352225.1 Mucilaginibacter sp.
GGCCTCATTAATCAGTTGGTTGGTTGCCTTTAATACTGTTTATTCCATATATGATAACCGGCTCTTAATTATGGTAGCCTGCATGGTTGTTTTAATAAGTGCTTATCCTCATAATCCAGATGAACCCTATGAGCTGGCTTAAGCATAAAAACTTTAATTTCTTACATTCAACACTTGTAAAAAATAGTGCTTGGGGAGTTATTTCCAATATTTTGCAAATTTTGTTTGTATGTGTTTTTTTTGCGATTGTTGCCCGCAAGTATTCTGCAAACGATTTTGCACAGTTTTTAATATCTACCACGGTTTATCAAGTAATAGCGGCTTTTTCGTCCATGGGGCTTGGGCAATGGTTTATACGGCAATACCTGTTGGAAGCGGATAAAATTGCGTTAACCAGTAAATTTTTAAAAACACAAATTGGCTTAGGGCTGCTGTTTTACCTGGTAAATATAGTTTTAGCGTATATTTTATATCCCGATGGGCAAATAAGGATACTTTGCCTTATACTGGGTACCAATATTATATTCGATAATTTTATTAATGCTATCAGGAGTTTAAATATTGCAGAATACCGGCAAAATAAAACTGCTCCTATATTAGTTATTGATGGATTTTTAAAACTAATAGTAGGGTGTTTATTATTTATCAACCCGTTCTCTTCCGTAATTTTAGCTATATTAATGATTGTAGCCAGAATTTTAACACTTGGGCTTTTTATCAAACTAGGTTCAGCCAATAGCATCACTTTAAAATTATTGTGGAACGCAAAAATATCATTAGCAGATCTGAAAGTTTTGATTTTAAAAAACTGGCAGTTTATGGTTATTGGCAGTATATCAATAATTTATTGGAGGTTAGGTAACCTTATCATATCAAAAGTGCTTAACCTCAGAAACGTTGCTGAATATGAAATTGCATTCCGGGTTTTTTCTTTATTATTAATTGTTCCGGTAATTGCTTCATCAACTATCTATCCCCGATTTATTAAGTTTTTTAACGAAAATAAAATTATTGATTTAACCTATTTTTATAAAGATGTATTTCTCATAGGTTCAGTTTTTTCAATTCTTTCCTATGCGTTTTTATACTCTTTTTCCGGTCTGGTTATTCCATTAGCATTTGGAAAGGGGTATCCGGGGGCCATTTTATGCTTACAACAAATGGCCCTGTCGGTATTGTTTATACCAACCGTATTATTGCAGGCTAATTTGATTGTTGCCATCGGTTTAGAAAAACGGGATATGTGGTTCAATATTATTAGTTTGCTGGTTAATGTATTTGCTTGCCTTATCGGGTTGTCGTTATTCAAATCGCTAACCGTTGTAAATTATAGCATTCTGTTTTCGTTTGCCATTTTTCATATTTTGCAGGACGCACTTCTAATCAGGAAAAAATTATCTGTTCTCAAAGATTGCCTCTTGTTTTATATCACGCTTGTCTTTATCGTATTGTTGTACCAATATCTTAATGGCAGGATAAATTCTTATTTATTATTTAGCTCATTCTCGGTCAGCATTGTTGGTATAGCGTTAGGAGTTAAATATTTACAAAAAGGTAGAGTTGACTTAATTGGTAAAATGCCTGAATTTATAATTTAATAATATGGCAACAGTATCTATAATCGTTCCGGTTTATAATAAAGAAAGCTATATTGATGCCTGCATTCAATCTATACTTAATCAATCGTTTACTGATTTTGAACTCATATTAGTTAACGATGGTTCTACAGATAGTAGCGGGGTTAAATGCAGGCATTATCAAGACCGTGATGAACGGGTTAAGGTAATTGAGCAGGAAAATGCGGGGGTATCTGCCGCCAGAAACAAGGGTCTGAGTTGTGCAACAGGTTTTTATGTTGGCTTTATTGATAGTGATGATACTATTGAACCTGATATGTACGAACTGCTTTTTAAGAATGCCATAAAATTTGATGCCGATATTGCCGTCTGTCGCATGCGTGTTGTTTTTCCCGACAAAACTAATACACCTGCCGAAACCCGGGAGGTTTGTGTTTTAGATCACCATCAAGCGTTGTCATCCTGCCTTAAGGGTGATCTGGATAGGAGTGCTAATAATAAAATTTATAAAACAGAACTCGTCCGCCAAATTAGATTTGAAGGGCATATTTACGAAGATATTCTTTATACATGCAAAGCCTTTTTAGCAGCAAAGAAAACCGTAGTTGAAGATGCGGTGAAATACAATTACATAGTAAGGGGCAATTCTGTTAGCATGAGCAAATTTAATGTCAGATATCTGGAAACCATAATGGTATCAGCTAAGATGGTGGAACTTGTTTCTGAAAATGACATTAGCTGTATACCCGATGCGCAGGCGTTTGATGTTGTAGCAAATTTATCGTTATTAAACTTAATATTACTTGCAGGTAAGGATAAATACCAGACTGAGTATAATCAAGTTGTAAAAAAGCTGCGGAGCTACGCTAATTTTATTGACAACTCAGCCATCGTAAAAAGGAAACATAAATATGCGTTTAAGTTGTTTTCTATATCACCATTACTTTATAGGTGGGGGATGTATACTTATTGCAGGCTAACTAATGCCGAGGCCATAAAGCGCGCTTAAATCTTAAAATGCTTAGCTGGAAGTCTGTTAATACACCCGTCTCCTATTATTTAAAAAAACATAATTAATTAATATGGGTTCTGTATTGAAAATGAAGATCTATACGGAGAGAACGATGATCCATCAAAATGAGTAAGGTTAGAATATTATTTAGTATACCAACTAAGCACCATGTAGAGATTGCCGTGGACGAAATGGAGGGCTTGCAGGAATTAGGCTATTACTGCGGTCAGTTTACGTATGCAGCAAAAGACGGGGTCGAATCAAAAACTGGGCGTATTTGGGTAATCTTTCAAAATGCATTTAATCTTATTAAAACCGCATACCGCTTTAGGCCAGATATCATTTATTTTAACTCAAGACTGGAAGTGTTAGCAGGTATCCGCGACTTTATAACCATAGCTCTTTTTAAAATATTGTATCCTAAAAAAGTGCTTTTTTTTATGAAATCTCATGGATCCGATCTGGATGTTGTAAAAAGTAAATCATTTTTAATCAAAAACATAGTACTTCCATTTCTTAAAAAAAATATTTCCGCATGGCTGTTTTTGTCGACCGAAGAAAGAGACCAAATTATTCAAACCGGCTACTTTGCAGACGAGAGCATATTTGTTACCCAAAATATAGTCAGAACCGAGCAATTTAAAAAAGATGCAGATTTTAAAAATAGGTTAAATATCCCTCACGATCATAAGATATTACTCTTCGTCGGTCGTATTATAAAAGAAAAGGGAATTTACCAGGTTATAGAAGCTTTTAACCGGATTAAGGATAGCTATAAAGCCACCCTCATTATAGTTGGGGATGGTAGCGAGTTAGGAAACATAAAACAAACGGTCGCTGCAATGAGACTAACCAACCAAGTTATCCTTACAGGATTTATTCCAGAGCATGCGGTTATATCTTTTTATGCTAACAGTGATATATTGGTGTTTCCAACATTTTTTCCCGAGGGTTTTCCAATGGCATTGTTCAACTCTCTGGCTGCTGGTTTGGCTATTGTTACAACTCCGATCAGGGCTGCTACAGATTTTTTATCAGAACCCGAAAATTGCTTGTGGGTTAAATCTGAAAATAGTGAGAGTGTATACGTTTCGTTATGTAAATTGTTTGAAAATGAAACAATAATAATTAAAATGAAACTAAATAATACACAAAAGGCAAAGATGTTTAGTAAGGAGAAAATTTCAGTCAATATGTCTAAAATAATAGACAGCAAAACGGTACTGATATGAGTATAATCAAGTTAATCAAGAAAACAAGAAATTATTTTTTAAGAAAAATAGTTTATAGAAGGTACCAAATAGGGGCCGGTTTTTCTAGTGGGATTAGGGTACGGATATGGGCAAAGCAAAAGGTAATTATTGGTAAGAGCTTTTACATAGGCCGCGATTCTTTTATTGAAAGCGATGTAATCATCGGTGATAACGTTATATGGGCCAATAGGGTGGCTTTGGTGGGAAAATACGATCATAATTACCAACAAATTGGCGTTCCTGTTCGCCTGTCGTCGCAAATAAGAGATCAAAATTATGCCTGGAAAGGGTTAAATAATTTAACAATAATTGAAGACGATGTATGGGTGGGCTACGGTACAACCATTCTGAGCGGTGTAAAAATAGGTACTGGCAGCATAATTGCAACTTGCTCATTAGTTACAAAAGATGTAGAGCCTTATTCAATTTATGGAGGTGTACCGGCCAGAAAAATAAAGGACCGTTTCAATACTAAAGAAGAATTAAACAAACACATCTTGTTGTACAGACAAAATTACAAAACTTAAACATCTATAAATTATACCGGTGTTTAAGCTATATACCTAGTTAAACACTGTTATGCAACACGATTTAAACAACTTTATAGATTTCTCCATTTTTTCAGCCGGCTTAAGCGCTTTACCCTCCCGTAAACAACTGCTGGTAAATACCATCAATCAATATTCATACTGTATAGCGCAGGAAGACGATGCTTTTAAAAAATCATTGCAAGATTCGGATGTTTTACTTCCAGATGGGATTGGCGTGGTTGCAGCAGTGCGCTTGTTAACTGGTCAAATAATTAAGAAGGTAGCAGGTGCTGATATACATCAATACATGTTAGAGAAATTGAACAAAACTGGTGGAAAATGTTTTTATCTGGGTGCCACAAACGCCACACTGAAATTGATAAAAGATAAAATGTCTTTAGAATACCCTAATGTTAGCGTGGGCACTTATTCACCTCCATTTAAAAACGAGTTTGATGCTGATGACAATAAACAAATGATTGACGCGGTAAACGCGTTTCAACCTGATGTGTTATTTGTAGGTATGACTGCACCTAAACAAGAAAAATGGGTTAACAAACATAAAAGTAAAATTAACACACAAGTTATTTGTACGATAGGTGCCGTGTTCGATTTTTATGCAGGAACTATAGAGAGACCTAGTAGCGCATGGAGGGATCTTGGTTTGGAATGGTTTGTACGCCTGGTGAAAGAGCCTGTGCGTATGTCCAGAAGGTATCTTTATTTTGGGCCCGTGTTTGTTTTTTCGGTATTAAAAGAAAAAGCAAAAATGGTTTTATTCCATAAATCTCATGATGGTGCCTTTACAGTTTAGTTTAACCCAATTAAATATATTTACAGTAGTTTGATATGGAATAATTACGTTAAGTTTACCACTGTACGTGTGTTCTGAATATGATTTTGCAAAAAAAATTATTTACAGTTAAAGTTTTATTCGAATTTATTCGATGCTCCCCGCATTTGGGCTTGTTTTTTTTTCATAGAAATAGGGCACTAATTAAAGCCGATGTTATAAGATGGATGGATGTATTTGGGCTGATTTATAATCCAACAATAGGATTTCTATTTTTACTGAGTTTCTTTCCAGAATTTCGCAATTTATTTTACGTACGTATAGGGTTGTGGAAACACTTGCTTAATATTGTATGCCCGCAAATGCCCACTTTATATATTTATACAAAAAATATTGGTGGTGGCTTATTTATTCAGCACGGTTTCGCCACTGTTATTGCGGCAAAATCAATTGGTGACAATTGCTGGATAAATCAACAGGTTACAATAGGCTTTTCTAACAAAGACGATGCTCCGTATTTAGGCGATAATGTAACCGTTAACGCGGGTGCCAAAGTAATTGGAAATATAACTGTTGGCAGTAACTCTAAAATTGGTGCTAATGCGGTTGTGGTCAAAAATGTCCCTGATAATTGTACGGTAGTTGGTATTCCGGCATACATAGTTAAAAGAGACGGTTTAAAAGTTAAGGAAAGTTTGTAATAATTACATAGCTTATTTAACCAGCATTACCTTTTGATACAATACCTTGTTGTTGGTTATTAATTTAACAACGTATAGGCCTTGTTTCATTCCCTGACTATCGGCATCTACCACAAATTTTTGAAGTTCGCCCGCTTTTACAGAGCCCGAATATATCTGATGAGCAAAATTACCCTGCAAATTATAAAGCATTAACGATCCATTGCCAGATACTGGTGTGGTAAATTCAACTGTTAAGTTATTGGTAAATGGGTTTGGGTAAGCTTTCATACTGGGCGATTGCGTTTTGGCCAGATCTGCGACTCCCGTTACAGGCGTATTCGCTATTTGTATCATTGCTACTGTTGCCTCAAATTTTTCATTCCCTGGTTGTGTAGCCTGGATAATTGTATTTCCATAAGCATTAAACTTAACAGTATTTCCGCTTATGGAAGCCGGCCCCGATATTACTTTTAACGTAACAGGTAATCCTGAGCTTGCCACAGGTGCGATTGTTATAGGTGTATTTCCATAAGTTTTGTTTTCTATGCTCGCAAATAAAATGGTTTGGGTAAGCTTAGCAACGGCAGGTTCGGTAGAAATTAAAATAATGGACGAATAGGGATCAATATTTACCTTATCAGTATAAGTATTGTTATGAACATCGGTATAAGGCTTGTTTAATGTTATTGTTTTTACATAGTTGCTGGCATTGTATTCAAAACGCAGATAATCATCGGGATTGGTAGTAGCCACTTCGGCCTCGTAGAGCTGAACGTTATCGAAATAAATGTCGCCGGAAGGTTGATCTATATCAAATATAATACTTGCATCGTTATCATCCGCCGTGCTTGAAAACAGCACCTCATTTTCCGTTCTGGTACTATTCATCCTGCAGTTTTTTTGGCCGCTTAAAAAACTGTATGGAGCGCCTGTTTTTCTTAGATATGTCTGTAATGATTTGCCATCTGTATTCCCTAATAAGCTAAATTTCAACACGTAATTTTTATTGGCAGTAATTTTACCAACTTTGAGGTTAACGATTACATGGTTGCCTGCCGATGCATTAAAAGATAATTTTAAAGCACCGCCGTCTAAAACGCCGGTACTATATGAGCCTGAACAATCGTTAATTGGCGAGTACCAATACAAGTCGTTGATGTTGTAATCAAAGTTGCCGTTACCAAACATATTTGAACCAAGTAGGCTGGTTACCTTATAGGCCGGGAAGGTATGTGGGGTTTGAGCCGAAAGCTGATCTTTTGCGTAGCTTGATTTCCAGGTAGATAGATCGTAGCTCTGATTAATGTTTGCTCCATTCCTCACTATAGAGGTCATAATGTCGCTCATTTCGTCAATTGGGCGGCAATAGAAATTGCTATCTAACTGGCCGAACGCGGTAATATCATCCTGCTGCGACGAGAATTTGGCTGTTAACTCCGTGCCTGTTTTTGAAAAGAAAACATTATTTTTAATTTTGTCATTACGAATAAAGCTACTGGTAGGTATATAATGGTCTTGCTCCATTCTTAATTGAACACCGTTATTAAATACCGTATTGTTTGTAACATTAATGTACTGCGCATCGTGAATTTTGATTCCATTATTAGCACATAGGGATACCGTATTGTCAGATATTGTTACGCTTTCAGTATTGTCATCCATATAAATGCCTTCGGCCTGTAAATCTTTTGGGTATTTTGTACCTGTGCCATTGCCTATTCCATGCAGCACAATATTTCCGGTCACCTTCTTGTTAATCGTTTTAGACCAGTCCCCAATATAAATTCCGGCACCATCATCTTTCGTTAGGCAGAAATAATTGATGAAATTGTTTTTTGCAATAGATGAGTTGCCACCCAGATAGATGCCGTTATGGCCGATGCTATCAATGTTGTTCTTTTCAATCCGGGTATTGTCGCCAAAAGCGGTAATGCCCATGTAGCTATTTGTACCACTATTACCTAAACCGGGTATAAGGCCGATATTTTTAATCTGGTTATTTATGATTGTTGCCTCGGTGCAACCTAAATCTAAAGTTATGCCACCACTTAAGGAATGATTAATACTAGAATTTTCAATAGTGAGGTAGGGAGAGTAAGAAGCCAAAACAGCTTCACTGCCTGTGAGGTCAATGGTGCAATTTTTTAGATTAATAAATTTTGAATTAACCAGATGGAAAGCATTAACACTAGCGCCAATAAACGCAAGGTTCTCAAAGTTGATAAAGTTATGTTGCCGAATATCAACAAGTGTGTTTACAACGCTGGTTCTTACATTATAAGCATCTGGTTTTTGACTACCAAAAAAAACCATCATGGTTTTATGTTGTGAATCAAAATACCATTCGCCCAATTGGTCAAGTGTTTTTATACTGTTCTGAATAAAGTACCCATAACCATTTGTAGGAATAGCCCCGTTACCGCCGGCATAAGTAATGGTACCGCCTGCGTGGTCTGTAATTGTATTTCTATCAATAGTCCACCGGTTTTTTCTTATAACTACTTCGCCGCCGGTCCAATCTTTTGCTGTTGTTAATTGATTGTCTGTTATAGAAGTAGTGCCATTATGTGATTCAAACGAAAGGTACCCCTTATTGGGATAGCGGCCCATTGCCTGCTGTATGCCATTTAATATTAAACCAGTTGCGGGGGAGTTACAAGGGCTTTGATAAACGCCATTGCCAACGGATGTCCAGGCCCACAATGCAACAAGGCCACTAATTACTGGTTTATTACCTTGCCCATATGCCCCGAAGCAGATAGGCGCAAATGCTGCACCAGATTTGGTAACGATGATTGCGCCTTCAAACACATCGCCACGCTTGAATAAGATTGAATCTCCGGCACCGATGTAATTGAAAAAAGAGTTTAACTTACCAATAGTTTTCCATGGTGTATTTGGATTGCGGGCTTCGGTACTGGTATACTGATCATTGCCGGTTGAGTTTGAGAAGTAGTAAGAAGCTGAGTATGAATATGTGGAAAATAAAATTAAAAAAGTTACCAACAAAAAATGCAATAATAAATGGCTCGGTTTTTGTAATGCGGAATTTGAGAATTTATTATGTTTCATTGGCTCTTTATAAAAATATGTCAGTCAACGTAAATATTATAACTAAAAATTAATTATTGTAAATGTAAATGCTTGATAAAAAAGCAGATACAATATTATTTAAGTGGCAAATAAGTGTTATTTGATTATTTGCGTCATCTAATCTCATACTTTTTACGTTAAGATACAAGTAAAAGTTGCAAGTTTTCTTAATTATTACGAAAAAAAGTGTAGAAAATTATACACTTTTTTTTAAAAGTGTATCAAATTCACCACAATGAAAAATTGTTTCTTAATAATTAATAATAAATTTAACTTGTTGATTAAAATTAAATTATTGGTTTATTGATTTTTCAATGTTGATAAGTCTGATTTTTATTGAGGCATTGAGCTTGACTTTAAGATTCAGTAATTTTATCTATGGGTTTCTGTAATTATTTGCTAGTTTAACTAAAATAAAAAAACATGACGATTTTCCAAGCTTTTGATCCTAGGGAGATATTATCGGTAACGCTTATTCTGTTTGCTATTATTGATGTAGTGGGTACTATTCCGGTGATCATTGAAATGCAGCGTAAAGCAGGGTCAATAGAAGCTGAAAAAGCGTCCATAGCGGTATTGATACTGATGATTGTATTTTTATTTGTTGGAAAGGAATTGTTGGCTATTATAGGGCTCGATATTCCTTCATTCGCTATCGCGGGGTCGCTGGTAATATTCTTCATAGCTCTTGAAATGATATTGGGCCATAAGTTTTTTAAAGAAGAGCTAACCGCCGAAACATCTTCACTTTCCATCGTACCGCTGGCATTCCCGCTTATTGCTGGAGCAGGTACCATGACTACCCTGCTTTCGTTAAAATCTCAATACCAAACAGAAAACATTATGGTAGGCATTGTTCTAAACACCCTATTTGTTTACATGGTACTTAAAAATACCTACCGGGTGGAGAAAATTTTAGGCAAAAATGGCCTCGATGTACTTCGTAAAGCATTTGGCGTAATTTTGCTGGCAATAGCCATTAAGTTGTTTAGGAGTAATACAGGCTTATAGTACGCAAGCCATTAACTAGCGAGGATTAAAGCAATTTAACATTCCTCCAAAATTGTAAACTTAAATTCCAAAGGCTTAAAATTTTCAATCAGATCATTAATCAATTGCTGCCCTCCACGTACATAAAACAGCGCGAAGTTTTCATTACGTTCCTGTAAACTACCGTTGGGAAAGAGTTCATTTTTGATATGATCTATTTGCGTTAAGTGGTCAGCAAAGTTTCGTTTCTCTGCTTTAATTAGTTTGCGTTCCAAATTGTCAATGGCATGTTTGAGGCGGGCTTGTATGGCTAGGGTTGATGGGGCTAGAGTGCTGTCAATTTTAGCTGCCCGCAATTTTAAACTTTCAAAAACGGATTGCAGATCGCGCCATTCATCCTGAAGGGTAAGGTTATTTTCGCTGTGCATTTTAACCCAATCGGTTTTTAAACTATCGATCGGTTTAAAAATATCATCTGTGGTCAAATTCATCTTTTTGATCTTACCAGCAGCCTCCTTACGGATAATTAAGCCCGAATTACGTAAAATGAGTATAGGGAAATCAACCTGATAATGATCAAAGTTTGACTTGAGCTCCAGCCAGTAAACAATTTCGGCACCACCGCCAATATAAGCCAGGTTAGGTAATATCACTTCCTGGTAAAGTGGTCGCATCACCACATTCGGACTAAACCTATCCGGGTGTTGTTTAATTTCGGCACGCAGTTCCACCTCCGTAAATACAATGTCAGTATTGAGCACTTCGTACCTGCCTTGTTCAAAAACGATCCGCTCGCGCAGGTTGTCTTTTAAATAAAAAAAGTTGACCTCCCTCGGGTTCACTTGTATATGCACACCCAGCTTTTGAAGAGCGATATTGCTGTCGGTAATGTTTTTAAAGCTATGCATACCAATAATATCCTGCTCAATAATGGGCGCAAACTGTTGTTTTAAACGGATATCATCGGCATCAATAATAACCAAACCATAAGGGGCAAACAAGGCATTCACCAAGTAACGGGTGGCATCTGCCAGTTTATCAAATTTAGAATACGCGGTTTCAACTATTTCAGCCAGTTCCAAAGCGTATCCATCCAAACCCAAAACACCTTTATATTGGTTCAATGCTTCGCGAATTGTTTTTGTAGATAGCCTGCCGGTAGCGCCGGTTGCTTCGAGTTTCCATTGTATTTTTTTGCCCCCCGCGTTGGTATGGTTGATCTCGGCAAAATCATGGTCTTCGGATGCCATCCAGTAAACCGGCACAAAGTTTTTATCCGGAAATTTGACCTTCAACTCTCGGGACAATTTGATTGCCGTAACTATCTTAAATATAAAATACAATGGCCCGGTAAATATATTGAGCTGGTGCCCTGTAGTTATGGTATAAGAATTATCGGCCCGGAGTAATGCGATGTTAGCATTAACTATTTCGGAAACCGGAAATCCGGAATTTGAAATTAAAGCATATTGTTCTTGTAAAACATTAGCTAATATATCACGGCCAGCGGTAGGCTTTTTGTTTCGGATGAGGTTATCAAAACCGGCCATATCTGGCCTGTGATGGTAAAACTGTTGCAAATCCGGATGATTATCCAGGTAATCTATAATGGTCTTCGAAAAAAAGCCCGTGTCGGAATAGTTGATACAATTAGCATCCATTGCTTCAAATGTATAAGCAATAAATTAAATACACAGTTACATTGTATTATTTTACAATTTGTCCATAAAGGTCAAAGTCCTCGGCACTGTCAATCTTCACGTTAACAAAGCTACCAACCGTAGCGTAATATTTGCCTGCATCTATCAACACCTCATTATCAACCTCGGGCGAATCAAATTCGGTACGGCCAACAAAGTAAGAGCCTTCATTTTTATCGATCAATACTTTATAAGTATTGCCTATTTTGTCCTGATTAATATCAAAAGAGATGCCTTGTTGTATTTCCATAATGACATCGGCACGTTGTTGCTTAACATCTTCAGGCACATCGTCTACCAGGTCGTAAGCATGTGTTTTTTCCTCGTGCGAATAGGTAAAGCAGCCCAACCTGTCAAATTTAGTATCTTCAACCCATTGTTGCATTTCATCAAAATCCTGCTCGGTCTCGCCAGGGTAGCCAGTAATTAACGTGGTACGGAAGGCAATTTCGGGCACCTTATCGCGTATAGCATTTACAATATCTATTGTTTTTTGCTTGGTGATACCACGACGCATTGATTTCAGCATATTATCACTGATGTGCTGTAAAGGCATGTCCAGGTAATTACAAATGTTTGACCGCTCGTTCATCACATCCAAAACCTCCATAGGAAAGCCGGATGGGTAAGCATATTGCAAACGGATCCATTCAATGCCCTCAACGTCAGATAAACGGCGCAGCAATTCATCTAAATTACGTTTGCCATACAAATCCAGGCCATAATAAGTTAGATCCTGAGCTATAATAACCAACTCCTTGGTGCCATTTTTAGCTAACGACCGCGCATCCTTAACCAATTGCTCCATCGGTGTAGACAAGTGCTTGCCACGCATCAGCGGGATAGCGCAAAAGGAACATGGGCGGTTACACCCTTCCGAAATTTTAAAGTAAGCAAAATGCGAAGGCGTGGTCAATAATCGCTCGCCAATTAGTTCGTATTTATAATTAGCACCTACGCTTTGCAATAAATTTTGCAGATCATTGGTACCAAAGTAGGCGTCAACATTGGTTATTTCGGCTTCTAGTTCGGGTTTATAACGCTCAGAAAGGCACCCTGTTACAATTACCTTCCCTACCTTGCCCTGCGCCTTTAGTTCGCTGTATTGTAAAATGGTATCAATGGATTCCTGCTTGGCGTTATCAATAAACCCACAGGTATTGATCACTATAATATCATCGTTCCTAACCTCGCCACTCTCATGCACTACATCAAAGGCATTCCCTTTTAACTGGCCCATTAATATCTCAGAGTCGTACGTGTTTTTTGAGCACCCAAGAGTTACTACGTTTACACGTGGCTTGTTTAAGGATAATGGAGATACTATATTTCTGGTTTTCATTAATAATTAATTTCGAATATCCTTGCTAAGAACGCAGCAACGATGTTCATTCTTACCTATTGCTTAAATAGCGAGTCCACAAACCCTTTCCGGTCAAATAATTGCAGGTCATTCACACCCTCGCCAACGCCAATATATTTCACAGGTATTTTAAACTGATCTGATATGCCTATTACTACCCCACCTTTTGCTGTGCCGTCCAGCTTGGTTAGGGCCAAGGCGTTTACATCAGTAGCCTGGGTAAATTGCTTGCATTGTTCAATAGCATTTTGCCCGGTTGATGCATCCAATACCAATAAAATTTCGTGTGGAGCATCTGGCACTACCTTTTGCATCACATTTTTAATTTTGGTCAGCTCGTTCATCAGGTTCACCTTGTTATGTAGGCGGCCGGCTGTATCAATAATAACCACATCCTCATTATTGGCTACTGCCGATTTTAAAGTATCAAACGCCACCGAAGCCGGATCAGAGCCCATTGGTTGCGCCACTACGCGTACGCCAACACGTTGGCCCCAAAGCTGTATCTGATCAACAGCGGCGGCCCTAAAAGTATCTGCCGCGCCTAAAACTACTTTACTACCAGCCTGTTTTAACTTATGCGCCAGCTTACCAATAGTTGTAGTTTTACCAACCCCATTAACGCCCACAACCATAATAACGTACGGTTTATGATTGCCGTATTCAAAGTGTTGAAAATCGCTGCTGTTGTTTTCGGCCAGAAGTTGCTGTATCTCGTCGCGCAGTAAATTATTCAGTTCTGATGTGCCTAGGTATTTATCCTTAGCAACACGAGCCTGGATGCGCTCAATTATTTTGAGGGTAGTAGTAACGCCAACGTCTGATGTTACTAAAATTTCTTCCAGTTCATCAAGCACCTCATCGTCAACGGTTGTTTTCCCGGCAACGGCTTTAGTGATTTTTGAAAAAAAGTTTTCCTTGGTTTTTTCTAAACCGGTATTCAGGGCTTCCTGCTCTTGCGGGGTGCTTTCCTTTTTCTTAAAAAAATCGAATAATCCCATTGGAAATTGTAATTAACAAAAAAAGCCCTTCCGATAATAGCGGAACGGCTTCAATGTTTTTGTGAAAACAAACTATTGACCTTTTTGACCAGCAGCAATTGCGTCTTTAACGCCATCATTGTGAACAATTATTTCTTTAAATGAATAAGCACCAGTTTTTGGTGACCTAGACATAGTTATCACTTTCGAATATTCTTTTCCTTTACCTGTATTCAGGGTTGCAACTACTTTCTTTGCCATTTTTTTGTGTTGTTTATCAGGTTATAATTATTGAGTTGTTTTTAACAGTTGTTCGTATTGATACGATAACTGAATAACCTATAACTCATTAACCAAACTAAATTACTTAATTTCTTTATGTACAGTAACTTTACGTAAAACCGGGTTAAATTTTTTCAATTCTAAACGCTCAGTTGTATTTTTTTTGTTTTTGGTAGTGATGTAACGAGACATACCAGGCTGACCGCTTGTTTTATGCTCTGTACACTCTAATATTACCTGAACTCTGTTGCCTTTTTTTGCCATTTCCTTATAGTTATTGAGTTATTAGGTTATTTAGTTACTGGTTATTGTTGGGAAGTATTATAAAATAATGCCGTAATCCAATAACAAATAACTTTTACCCAATTTTATATGTATCCTTTTTTTACAAATTTATTGATACAAGCTGTTATACCATTCTTACTGATGGTTTTAATAGCAGCTGTAGACACTTTTAAAGTAATCCACTTATCTTCTTCTGGTATGTAAAACTTTTTTGTTTGCAGGTTAGGATAAAATCTACGTTTTGTTTTAACGTTTGAGTTAGAAACGTTGAACCCATTCATTGAGCCCTTTCCTGTTAAATCACAAATTCTTGACATGATTAAATCAATTTTTTAATAAACCCCTTTTGTAAAAAGAGTTTGCAAATATCAGGATTATTAGTCAATAATTCAATACGTAAGCGTAAATATTTTGAAATTCTTTTTGATCAAATATTTTACATTAATTTATGGGTATAAATTGTAATTTAACAGCCGCAAATATACCTATAATAATGAACCTGAAAATATCATCGTTTGAAGAGTACAAGCAAGTATATCAACAAAGTGTTGAACAGCCCGAAGAATTTTGGAACGGAATTGCCGAAAACTTTCAATGGCGTAAAAAGTGGGAGAAAACCCTCGAGTGGAATTTTAAGGAGCCCAAAATAGAATGGTTTAAAGGTGCGAAACTTAATATTACCGAAAACTGCCTGGACAGGCACCTAGATACTCTGGGCAATAAAACCGCTATCATATGGGAACCTAACGACCCAAATGAAGACCATCGCATACTAACCTATAAGCAGCTGCACGATAAGGTTTGCCAGTTTGCCAATGTGCTTAAAAATAACAATGCCCAAAAAGGCGACCGTATTTGTATCTACATGCCCATGGTGCCCGAGCTGGCTATCGCGGTTTTGGCATGCGCACGTATTGGTGCCATACACTCGGTGGTTTTTGGTGGCTTCTCGGCCCAGTCTATTGCTGATCGTATTCAGGATGCCAGCTGTAAGTTGGTGATCACTGCAGATGGGGGCTTTAGGGGAGCAAAAAACATCCCGCTAAAATCAATAATTGACGATGCTTTGGTACAATGCCCAACAGTTGACAAGGTTATTGTTTTAACCCGTACCCGCACACCAGTTGCCATGATAAAGGGCCGCGATGTATGGTGGGAAGATGAGGTAAAAAAAGTAGAAACACAAGGCAATATTCCCTGCCCTGCCGAAGAAATGGATGCCGAAGATGAACTCTTTATATTGTACACATCCGGCTCAACGGGCAAGCCTAAGGGCGTTGTACATACTTGTGCCGGGTATATGGTATATACAGGTTATACTTTTGCCAATGTATTTCAATACGAACCAGGCGAGGTTTTCTTTTGTACGGCAGATATTGGCTGGATAACCGGCCATTCGTACATTGTTTATGGGCCATTATCACAGGGGGCAACCGCTTTGATGTTTGAGGGCATACCAACTTACCCTAACCCGGGCCGCTTTTGGGATATTGTAGAGAAGCATAGGGTTAACATATTATATACGGCTCCAACGGCTATACGCTCGTTAATGAGCTTTGGTACTGATCTTCTAAAAGATAAAGACTTGAGTTCCATTAAAAAACTAGGCTCTGTTGGAGAGCCTATCAATGAGGAAGCATGGCATTGGTTTGATGAGAACATTGGCCATAAAAAATGCCCGATTGTTGATACCTGGTGGCAAACAGAAACCGGTGGTTTAATGATATCGCCCATAGCTAATGTTACTAAAACCAAACCTGGGTACGCTACATTACCTTTACCAGGTGTTCAGCCTGTGTTGGTTGACGAAACCGGCAAAGAAATTGAAGGTAACGGTGTTAGCGGCAACCTATGTATAAAATTCCCGTGGCCGGGGATGATCAGAACCACATATGGCGACCATGAACGTTGCCGTACCGCTTATTTTGCCACATACCCCGGATTGTATTTTACTGGCGATGGCTGCCTGCGTGATGATGACGGCTATTACCGTATTACTGGCCGTGTTGATGATGTTCTCAATGTATCGGGCCACCGCATAGGTACCGCGGAAGTGGAGAATGCTATTAACATGCATTCGAGCGTGGTAGAATCTGCCGTGGTAGGTTACCCGCACGACATTAAGGGCCAGGGCGTATACGCCTTTGTGGTTTGCCCCGAAAAGCACATTAATGAAGAGCTAACCCGCAGTGATATTGCGATGACTGTAGCCCGTATAATAGGAGCCATTGCCAAACCGGATAAGATTCAGTTTGTAACAGGTTTACCCAAAACGCGTTCAGGAAAAATTATGCGTCGTATTTTAAGAAAAATAGCCGAAGGTGAAACATCAAATTTAGGCGATACCTCTACATTACTTGACCCCGCTATTGTAGATGAAATTAAGGCCGGAGCTTTGTAATATTTATTTTATCAAACCAATTATATAGTTAAGTGTTATTTAATCAGAACATCTAACTATATAACTATCATGGACAAATTAGAAATAAAAGGAAAGTGGAACGAGGTTAAAGGGAAAGTTAAACAAGCTTATGGCGATCTCACTGATGATGACCTGCACCACGAAGAAGGAAAAGATGATGAGCTTTTAGGAAGGCTGCAACAAAAAACGGGCAAAGCCCGCCACGAACTTGTAAGCTGGATCAATAGTTTATAGCAGATTCTTAAAATAAAAATCGTGTCATTGAGAATGCCCGGGTTAGTTGATCCGGGCATTTCTATTTTCTTGAGCGTGGACGCTCGACATTATTTGCAGTCAAGCGAAGGACGTTTGAGGCGGTGGGAGATATAACAACTAACCCGCTCTTCGAAGTCTCCAGACTTCGAAGCACTATGTTTGTAGTCTCCGACTACCTGAACTATTAGCCTGGGCAAAAGGTTGCGCTTATAAAGTTGTTGCACTGTAGTCGGAGACGGGCGTAGTTAATCCGAAGTCTTAAGGCTTCGGATAGCAGAGGTAATGAATGATTACTTAAAAACTTCTGCCGCATTTGCCGCTTCGTTGAAAGCCCCCTCGCGCCAAAGCGAATTTGCAGAGAAGAAAGATGTTGCAAATATGCTCACTTACAATAGTGATGGATCGAATTTAACAGTTATAATTGATGATGCTGTAATAGGGAAAATGAGACCAGAACAATTAGAATCATTACATCAAATTAAATATAATAAAATTTCCAGTTGTCTATTTTATTATTGCAATGCTTCTTAAATTTGTTCGAGAAATTTTAAGATATGAAAAATCCGAAAATCACACCAGAAATCTTGCAAGCAATAAAAGCAAGATTAAAAGTAATTAAATCTATTTAAAAAATGATTTAATTTAATTGTATTAATAATTAACTTTCAACGATCTTCATGAAAAAGAATTGACAGCCCCTTATGAAGAGTGAGGGGCTGTCAATTCTTTAAAGATTTATTTCAAAAGGTTCTTTCAGCATTTTTGCATCAAATTGATTTAGGCAATGATATACTATACTATTACATTAGTATCTAATTTGATAATTGATTTTCATTAATCAGCCATATATTATATTCTGTAAATTCAAATTCTTTATTTCTTCTTAACCATATCTCAATATTGTATATCCCTTTATTATATACATTAATTAATGACCCATTACTATGCGTTCGTGTTTCGATAAATTTAAAGCCATTTCTTTTAATATCTGTTTTTAATAGCAAATAGTCGCTTTGAAAAGTTGTATACAAACTTGATTTGCAAAAAGTGCCGTTAACGGCCTCTTTGCCAATATACAAATCTGCTTTATGGGTTTTACCTTTTTTTATCAAACTATAAGAATAATGATTTCTATCTACACCGAAAGTATCAACACCTCCATAGCTAAACCCTTTTTTTGAGAAATGATCCTCAACTTGATCTAAGTCATGAGTAATGGCATATTTCAAATCATTATATGTTATTCGTTGAGCATTGCAAACAGTTAAACTTATTAACAGCATCGAAATCAATAACAATCTTTTCATTCTTGGTTAGGTTAATGAAACTAAGGTAAGATTTTAAGTCTCAATACTAAGACTAAGCTAGTTTTTAAAAAATTTCCCCCCGCCCGGTCAAGCGTCTTTCGCTTGACTGCAAATAACTTTGAGCGTCCACGCTCAAGAAATAGAAATTTCAAGACAAAACAAAGCGTCATTGAGGTACTCACAAAAAATAGTCCCGGCTGCTTACACAACCGGGACTATCATAAAGACTTATCAAAACAAGCTTTTTAATTTATCCCTCTAAACAGTCTACTCCATCGTATTTTATTAAGAAAGGAGGCATTATCATCCCAACTCATCCAAATAAATAAAGCTTTACCTACAATGTGATCTTCGGGTACAAAACCCCAGTAGCGCGAGTCGGCAGAATCGTGCCTGTTATCGCCCATCATCCAATAATAGTTCATTTTAAAGGTATAACTATCCGCCTTTTTACCATTAATAAATATATCGTTTCCGGTTATCTGCAATTTATTGTTCTCATAGACCTCAATAGCGCGGGCATATATTGGCAATGTTAAACTATCTAATTTTACAGTCCATCCTTTTTTAGGGATAATAATTGGCCCGTAATTATCTACGTTCCACTTATAATCGGGTAGCTTGCCATTTAACTGGTAAATCTTATATTGTGGGTTGAACGGATAGACGGGCGACATGGGATCGGAGGAATTACGCGGTTTAATATTGGGCGTAATGGACTTAATATTAGAATATCCTTTGAGCACATTATAAGCATCCTTGGTCATGGTTGGATAAGGGATTCCATCGTAGTTCGACACATTAAGCTCATCAAGCATTTGCGGATTGATAGCTATCCCGCTGGTACTTGTTATAGTATAGTCAATTTGCTCCCCCGGTGGGTTTGGAGCGGCTTTTCTATTTACATATACCTGTGCATTAATTACGCTTAAAGTATCGCCTGGCGCACCCTGGCAGCGTTTAATATAATTCTCGCGTTTATCAACAGGCCTGTATAGAGGCGAATCGGCATCCATAGGGTAGTTAAAAACCACTACATCTCCTTTTTTTACGTCACTAAATCCCGGTAAACGGTAATACGGCAACTTAACGCCATCCCAATAGGCTTTGGTGTTAATTAATGGCATAGTATGATGCGCAAAGGGGAAAGCAATGGGCGTCATAGGGGTACGCGCGCCATAATTAACTTTACTTACAAATAAAAAATCGCCTACTAAAAGCGACCGTTCCATTGATGGTGTAGGAATGGTATAGGCCTCAATAAACAAAGTGCGAATAAGTGTAGCCGCAACTACAGCAAAAATTATAGCTTCCGTCCATTCTTGACCGGATGATTTCTTTTCTAAAGGGCTATACTTTTCTTTAAATTCAGAATTTGCGGACGGGCCTAAATATTGAATTTGAGGATCAAACCCCCATTTTGGAAGATATATAAATTGGAGTAAAACTACAGCTACAATGTCGCTAAACTTCAATTTTCCAAATGATTTAATTAAATCTATGGTTAGGCCTAAACCAACAATAATGTTTACACCTGGAATAAACATCAAAAAGATCCACCATTTCGGCCTGCCGGATATCTCAATACATACATAAGCATTTAAAAATGGCACAAATGCTTTCCAGCCTGTTTGACCAGCCTTTTCAAATAGTTTCCACAGACCAATACGAGGAACTACAAAAAGTATTATAAAAACGATAAAAAATAATATTATATTCACTATGTTAAATTTAATTATTTAGTACAACTTATTTAAACTTCAAAATTAAACATATCGCTTGCAGTAAAAAAACCTTTTTTACCAGGCAGCCATTCGGCGGCAATTACGGCTCCTAATGCAAAACCCGTACGATTATGCGCCGTATGCTTAAACTCTATCGTATCTACTTCCGAATCATATATTACCGTATGGGTGCCCGGCACGCTATCAATTCTGAGCGATTCGATCAATAACTGGTTAGATTTTAATAGATCAGGCCCATCATTTTGTTCTACCACATTTATCCATTCCGACTTATTATCCAGGTTATCAATAATACCTTCGGCAATTGTTATAGCTGTACCACTTGGCGCATCTAACTTTTGCGTATGATGAATTTCTTCAACCTGTACTTCATAGTACGGGTAGTTATTCATCAGCCTGGCCAGTACTTTATTTATATGGAAAAATATATTAACCCCCACACTAAAGTTTGAGGCGTAAAGTAATGCGTTGTTACTGGCTTCGCAACTACTTTTTATTAGTTCCAATTGGCCATACCAGCCTGTAGTACCTACAATAATAGGAGTTTTGGCTTCAAAACACTTTGCAATATTGCCTAAAACAGTATCTGGTGTGCTAAACTCAATAGCCACGTCGGCTTTTTGCAGGTTTTCTACTGTAAGGTCATCTAAATTGGTGTAATCTATCTTCAGTACAATTTCATGCTGGCGGTCAAGGGCAATCTTTTCAATGATCTTGCCCATCTTGCCATATCCTAATAATGCGATTTTCATCAGAAAGTAAATGTTATTTTTAATGAGGGAGTAAATGTAGTATTAAAATTTGAAGCATACACAGGCTGCCCTATTACAGATGGCGTAACTTTAAAACTAAGGTTATTATCCATCGAATAAGAGTGGATAAACTTTGCTTCAACATATGCATCTATCATATTAATACCCCACGCGCCTATTAAACTAAAAATGCTCAGATCGCGGTTACGCCTTAAATTATCTTTATAATCGTAAATAGCCGGATCACCAACATTTATTACTTTTAGACCTTGATAATCGGGTAAGGGCTCACCTGAACTTCCATCCGGTGCAGGTGGCCGGCCGTGCGCCCGCCATTCTGATTCCCTTAAAAAAGCCTTATAATCCTTGCCGTTAGTATAAATATTATACATTAAAGCGCCAATTCCGCCATATATAGCCGGAAGCCGCCACCATAAACCATGACGGTTATATATTTGCCCCAAGCCAGGAAATATTAATGATTTAATTATTGCTTTATGCGGACTGTGGGTACTATCGGGATGATAAACCTTTTCCTTTTTTACTTTAGGCACAAATGGCTTCGATATTGCCGAGTCGCGTTTCATATTGAGGCTATCTGCTTTATTACGATGGCCAGAAAGATCAGGAGCTTGAGCTTTAACGCATAAACAATATAAAAAACTTAAAACAATAAGGAGCGCGTACCTGTACATATTACCAATCCAGCATTTCGAGTATACGGCCAAGGTCATCTTCTGATAAAAAAGGTATCTCAATAGCACCTTTTCCTTCATCTGTAATTTTAAGTTTAACCCTTGCGCCAAATTTAGAGGCCAGGTCATCCTGGATTTTTTGGACCTGAAACGATAACGGCTCGGGTTTTTTACCTTCCTTTTTTTGCAATGGATGCTGCAATTCGCGAACCATCTCTTCTACTTTTCTTACAGATAACCCATTTTGGATAATTTGCTTATGAATGAAAAGTTGGTTAACCGGATCGTGGATACTGATCAATGCTTTTGCGTGCCCCATGCTGATCTGCCCATCGCGAATGGAAGCCTGTATACCGGGCGGGAGCTTTAGTAACCGCAGGTAGTTGGTTACTGTTGATCGGTTTTTACTAACTCTTTCTCCAAGTTCTTCCTGTTTTAAATTACATTCATCCAGCATCCGCTGAAAACTCAGGGCTACTTCAATAGCATTCAGGTTTTCGCGTTGTATATTTTCTATCAGCGCCATTTCCAGCATTTGCTGGTCGTTGGCGGTACGTATGTAAGCTGGTATTTGTTTTAACCCAGCTAATTTTGAAGCCCGTAAACGGCGTTCGCCTGATATAAGCTGATATGCGTTGGCATTTATTTTACGTACTGTAATAGGTTGTATTAAGCCTTGCAGTTTAATAGAATCTGCCAATTCTATCAATGCCTGCTCGTCAAATTCTGTACGGGGCTGGTAAGGGTTAACTTCTATCTCACTAATGCGGATTTCGTTAACGGAGCCCATATCGTTAACTTGTGGGCTGTTAGCTACCTCACTTTTTGTATTCGCATTTACGCTTACAGAATCATTTAACAAGGCACTTAATCCTCGCCCTAAAGCGTTTCTCTTTTCTGCGCTCATTTATTCTACAGTTTCGGTCTTTAAGGTATCTTCCGCTTTTATCAAACCATTGTTTCTAACTATCTCACGAGCAAGGTTGAGATAATTAATGGCTCCTTTACAATTGGCATCGTGCATTATTACAGATATGCCAAAACTGGGAGCCTCACTTAAACGGGTATTGCGTTGAATGATGGTTTCAAAAACAAGGTTTTCAAAATGCGTTTTTACTTCCTCTACAACCTGGTTTGAAAGCCGCAAACGCACATCGTACATTGTAAGTAGTATACCTTCAATTTCGAGGTCGGGGTTTAACCTGTTCTGAACAATTTTTATGGTATTTAGCAATTTGCCTAATCCTTCTAATGCAAAATATTCACATTGTACAGGTATAATTACAGAATCTGCCGCTGATAAGGCGTTTATGGTTATTAAACCGAGCGATGGGGAGCAGTCGATAATTATAAAATCATAATTATCCCGCACTTTATCCAGCACGGCCTTCATTTTATATTCCCTGTTGGTGAGGTTAATCATTTCGATTTCGGCACCTACCAGGTCAATATGGGCGGGTAATAAATCCAGGTTTGGAGTTTCGGTTTTTTGAATGGCATCTGCCGGGTCTATACCATTAATTATACATTCGTAAATACTGTTTTTAATGCTCCGCGGATCAAAGCCTATTCCCGATGTGGAATTAGCTTGAGGATCGGCATCAACTAATAACGTTTTATATTCTAATACAGCTAAACTTGCAGCCAAGTTTATTGATGATGTTGTTTTACCTACACCGCCCTTTTGATTGGCTAAAGCAATAATTTTACTCATTGTATATCCTTTAAATTTATAACCGGAAATGGTTGTGCTTTATCAACGAAAAACAAAAGCAGAAATTTCTATTTTCGTAAAGTTTTTAAACCGCGCTAAAGATACAAAATTATATAATTTAGCAATCCACACCTTCAATCAACTTACAAACATATTTATACATGGTTACTATAATTGCAAGCACCAACAGACCCGGAAGCTCAACCTTAAAATTAGCAAAATACTATCAAAAAAAGCTAACAGAAAAAGGCATTAATGCTGATCTGCTTTCGCTAACCGAACTTCCTGATGATATAATTGTGAGTGACCTTTATGGCAACCGCAGTGATGCGTTCAAAAATATACAGCAACGAATAACGGCTACAGAAAAATTTATTTTTATTATTCCCGAATACAATGGCAGTTTTCCGGGGGTGTTAAAAATATTTATTGATGCCTGCACTTTTCCGGATAGCTTTTATGATAAAAAAGCGGCATTGGTCGGCCTGTCGTCTGGTAAATATGGCAATATACGTGGTATAGAGCACTTTACCGGAATTTGCAATTATATACACTTACATGTACTCCCCCTGAAGATCCATGTTACATCTATTCATAACGAATTAGATAAAGATGAAAATCTTTTTAACGAGGACACCTTAAAATTCACCAATGAGCAGCTAGAGAAATTTATAAAGTTTTAACAGCATTGAAAAAAGGATATAGCCCAAGCGAAAAAAACCAAGAACAAGCAGAAAAGCGTTCAGCTAGCTTATTTTCCGGTAATTTGTTTGGCTACTAAAAATGCTGCTGCTGCTGCAAGCGCGCCAATAACAACAACTTTAAAAGCTCCCGAAATCGGATCCTGACCGGTTACTCTGCTTTTGAAATATCCAAAAACAAATAAACATACCAACGTTATGCCACACGAATAGTAAAGTGCGATTTGTGAGTTATTGATAAAAAAATAAGGTGAAAGCGGAATTATACCACCGATGATATAAGAGACGCCGATGGTAATGGCACTCTTACTTGCTCTGTTAGCTTCTGGTTTTTCGAGGCCGAGTTCGTATCGCATCATAAAATCGACCCATTTGTCCGTATCCTTGGCCATTTCATCTGCAATTTGGTTTTGTAAAGGCTCTGATAGCCCAAAATTAGCAAACACCTCTTTTACCTCGTCTTTTTCGCGTTCTGGATATTTTTCCACTTCCTGATATTCGCGTTGTAATTCTGAGCTATAATGGTCCGCCTCTGTTCTACCGGCTAAAAAACCTCCCAAGCCCATCGCTATAGAACCGGCAACAATTTCAGCGATGCCAGCGGTAACCACAATTGTTGATGAATTAACAGCTCCGCTCAATCCGGCCGCTAATGCGAAGGGAACTGTTAAACCGTCAGACATGCCAATTACAATATCGCGTATAGTATCTGAGCTTTTTAGATGATGTTCATGATGCATGGTTAAAATTAAGGAGCTTTAATGGAACTATCAATGAATAAGCTAATTTAGGATTAGTCTTGATTAGGTCGACACGGTACCTCTAAATACTCGGCTACAAAGGGAATCTACTTTCTAGGCATGTACATTATTATACAAACACCAATTAAGGCTATGGTAGCCCCCACCACATCATATTTATTTGGTTGTATGCCATCAATTTTCCAAGACCATAATAGGGCCATCATAATAAATATACCACCGTACGTGGCATATACCCTGCCGAAATTAGCAGTTTGCCATGCTGCTAATACCCCATATAGAACTAAAACTAAGCCGCCTAATAAGCCATACCATAATGGCTTACCTGATTTAATAGATACCCATATTAAATAGCCCCCGCCAATTTCGCATAATCCGGCTAATATGAATACTGCTAGCGATTTAATAACTTGCATTAATTTTCTTTTCTTCCGGTTAATAACATGGCTATGCTAACGTATCAATAATATTTGGATTTTTTTATCAGACTAGTTACGTGAAGTCAAAGAAATAAAAGCCATAAGCATGCTCAGAATTATTATGGGGATATGATGAGTTGTGTTTAGTCAATAAATTTATTGTTCTTATCTGATTCTGGTATATCGGTAATGCCAAGCCTCACATGGGAGCGTTTTATACTATATCCAAAATAAATAACAAAGCCTATCAAAAGCCATATAATGAGGCGCAGCCAATTCTCAAGCCCTTCGCTGGCCATCATAGATAAACATATCAAAGCACCTAACGGGCAAACTATATAATAAATCGGCGTTTTGAATGGCCTAACAAGACCGGGATCGGTTTTACGCAATATCATAATGCCCAAGCAAACTAAAACAAAAGCAAACAAAGTACCTATGCTTACCATTTCGCCAACAACGCTATCGGGAATAAAACCTGCAAAAATAGATACGAACGCAAAGAAAAACCATTGTGATTTATAAGGTGTGCGATATTTAGGATGCAGTTTTGCAAATATCGGGGGTATCAAACCATCGGTGCTCATGGTATAAAACACACGGGTTTGTCCAAGTAACATCACCAATATAACCGAGGAGAATCCGGCTAAGATAGCGATAGTAACCAGAGACGACAACCAGGTGTAACCATGCATAAAGGTTTTAATGGCATAGGTAACAGAAGCCTCTTTACCTTGCACCAAAAAATCTTTATAAGGCGCCAAGCCAGTTAATACGTGCGAAAATAGAATGTATAATATTGTACAGAATGCTAGTGATATTAATATACCTTTTGGCATATCTTTTTGCGGGTTTTTGGCTTCCTGAGCGGCAGTTGATACGGCGTCAAAACCAATGAAGGCAAAAAACACAACGCTTGCCCCTCGTAAAACACCAAGCCAGCCATGGTTAAAGGTATCGGCATAATTTACGATCCCGGTGTTGGTTTTAACAGTGCCGGCATCTGCTGGTATCATATACGGCACATGGTTAGCCGGATTTATAAAGTGCCAACCTAAACCAATGATCATTAACACAATAGCAACTTTAACAATAACAATAACATTGTTCACCGCTGCCGATTCTGCTGTGCCACGTATCAATAACAAGCTTAGCAAGAATAATATGAATATAGCCGGAAGGTTGATTATCCCATGGGTGCCTAGTTCAGCGGCATACATCCCTGTGGTAGTTGTAGATATTTCAAAAGGAGAATGGGATAATGCGAACGGCACATGTGTATGAAAAAACGTTTCGAGAAAATTATTGAAGTATTGCGACCAGCCAATTGACACCGTAGCGGCACCCAAGGCATACTCAAGCACCAGATCCCAGCCTATTATCCAGGCTATTAATTCGCCCATGGTTGCATAAGAATAAGTATAAGCCGACCCTGCAATAGGTATCATACTGGCAAATTCGGCATAACACAGGCCAGCCAATGCACAACCTGCGGCAGCTATTAAAAAAGATATGGTAACTGCAGGGCCCGCGTGTTCGCCGGCGGCGGCGGCGGTGCGCACAAAAATACCAGCTCCAATAATAGCACCAATACCTAAAGCAATAAGCGATCCAACTCCAAGCGTACGTTTTAACGTTTTTTCGGTCTCTTGCGAGGCGGCCATCAAATGCGTGATCGATTTCTTTATAAATAATTTCATAGGTTGTAGTTAAATTCCTGCTATCCCAAACTTAATCATTTTATCTAAAATTCAAAAGGGGTTTTGCACGCAAAACCCCTTTTATAAAACAATATGGATACTTTTTATTTAGCTTTTACTAATTTAACCGGGCTATTAATCACAGCCGCCATTTTTATTTCGTTTTTTATGGCCGGTTTTATTAAATACGCGCCTGTTGCATGCGATGTATTTAAATGCGGGGCGATCACTAACGATACGATGGACATTAACTTGATCAAAATATTCATTGACGGGCCCGAAGTGTCTTTGAAAGGATCGCCAACGGTATCACCTGTTACCGAAGCTTTATGTGGTTCTGACTTTTTGTAGTACATCTCACCGTTAATTTCGACACCTTTTTCAAATGATTTTTTAGCATTATCCCACGCGCCACCCGCGTTGCTTTGGAAAATACCCATCAACACGCCTGATACGGTAACACCCGCCAGCATGCCGCCCAATACTTCGGGGCCGAAAGTAAAACCAACTATGATTGGTGTGATCAACGCAATTAAACCCGGAGCCATCATCTCGCGAATAGAGGCTTTGGTTGATATGGCCACGCATTTTTCGTATTCGGGTTTAGCTTTATACTCCATAATGCCAGGGATCTCGCGAAACTGGCGCCTAACTTCTTCAACCATGGCCATCGCCGCACGGCCCACTGCCGAAATAGCTAATGCCGAAAATATAAAAGGAATCATTCCACCAACAAAAAGCCCAGCTAAAACGTCGGCCTTGTAAATGTCAATATGATCAATACCTGCAACACCTACAAACGCGGCGAATAATGCCAGCGATGTTAATGCTGCCGAAGCAATAGCAAAACCCTTACCTGTGGCCGCGGTAGTATTACCTACAGCATCCAGGTTGTCTGTACGCTCCCTAACTTCGGGAGGCAGGCCACTCATTTCTGCAATACCACCAGCGTTATCAGCAATAGGGCCAAAGGCGTCAATAGCCAATTGCATGGCCGTAGTGGCCATCATACCCGCCGCGGCAATTGCAACGCCATATAAACCCGCAAAGTGGAACGATCCATATATACCTGCCGCTAATACCAAAATTGGCAACACAGTTGACTCCATACCCACTGCTAACCCCGCTATGATATTGGTAGCATGCCCCGTTGATGATTGCCTGATGATACCCAGCACCGGCCTTTTACCCATTGCGGTATAGTACTCCGTAATCATGGACATTAATGTGCCTACAATTAAACCTACTACTATAGCCAGGTAAACATCGGTTTTAGTGAAATCAACACCACGAATGTTCATATTATCCGGCAGCAGCCATTTAACAGCAAAAAATGCGGCTATGGCGGTTAGTAATATAGATATCCAGTTACCCATGTTCAGGGCTTTCTGTACGCTATCTGTCTCGTTTTTGATTTTTACAAATGATGCGCCTATTATAGAGAATATCAAACCCATACCTGCAATGAGCATAGGTAGCAGGATAGGGGCAATACCGCCAAAGTTATCATGCGATACAATTTCGCGGCCCAAAACCATGGTGGCCAAAATAGTAGCTACATACGATCCAAAAAGATCGGCTCCCATTCCGGCTACGTCGCCTACGTTATCGCCTACGTTATCGGCAATGGTTGCGGGGTTGCGCACATCATCTTCTGGTATTCCGGCCTCAACCTTACCTACAAGGTCGGCACCAACGTCGGCCGCTTTGGTATAAATACCACCGCCTACACGTGCGAACAAAGCGATAGACTCGGCTCCCAGCGAAAATCCGGCCAGCACATCCAATGCCTTTTGCATTTCGGCTCCGTTAACATTACCGTGAACATTAACTACATAAACATTATACAGAACAATAAACAACGAGCCTAAACCTAAAACCGCGATACCGGCTACACCCAAACCCATAACGGTGCCGCCCGTAAACGATACCTGTAAAGCTTTCGCCAGGCTTGTTTTTGCGGCCTGTGTGGTACGCACGTTTGCTTTTGTAGCAATGCGCATACCTAAGTATCCCGCGAAGGCGGATAGAAAAGCGCCAAGTACAAAAGATATGGCAATAGTAGGGCTGGAAGTTGCTACCGTTGTGCCAGAGTACGCTAATAAAACAACGGCTATCAATACAAAGTAGCTAAGTACCTTCCATTCGGCGCGTAAAAAAGCCATTGCACCGTCGGCAATGTAGCCGGCCAGTTCATTCATCTTGTCGTCGCCGGTATCTTGTTTGGTTACCCATGCCGATTTTGCCATCATTACGGCAATACCCACCAGGCCAAATACCGGAATAAAGTAAATTAAATAAGTGTTAAAAAAATCCATATAAGTGTTTTGTATAATAATTGGTATAATCAGGAATGTTGTAAAAATAAGCAGAACAAGCAAATTACCAAATTATTTTGTTGTACGTAGGTTATATAAATTTTACAAGTACCATAACAGGGACAATTTTAAAGCTCCGCAACCGCTTTTGAAATAATGGAAGATGATCTGAATAATTGAGTAACCTGTAAACCTGTCCCTTTTAATAAAATCAACTCTATCGCCCCCTTTTAACTTTTTTTAAATAGATTAGTAAACTTAAACCTTATGATACCCATGGAAAAAGAAATCGCCCCACCACAGGAATTAAAACGCGAACTCGGTTTGCTAGACGGCACTATGCTGGTTGTGGGATCCATGATAGGCTCGGGGATATTTATTGTAAGTGCTGATATTACCCGGAATGTGGGTTCGGCGGGGTGGCTGATAGCGGTTTGGCTCATTACCGGGTTTATGACGCTAACAGCTGCTGTTAGCTATGGCGAGCTAAGCGGCATGTTCCCCAAGGCCGGCGGGCAGTATGTTTATCTTAAAGAATCGTATAACAAACTTATCGCCTTTTTATATGGCTGGAGCTTTTTCGCGGTAATTCAAACCGGTACCATTGCCGCCGTAGGCGTAGCGTTCTCCAAATTTGCGGCCTATATATTCCCCCAGCTAAGCGAAGAACTGGTATTATTGTCAATCGGCTCGTTCAAAATATCCCATGCGCAGGGGGTATCCATCATTGTCATCGTGTTGCTCACATTTATCAATACCCGTGGTGTTAAAACGGGGAAACTCATCCAAAATACGTTTACACTAACCAAGTTGCTCAGTTTGTTTGGCTTAATTGTATTTGGTTTTATAGCCTTGAAAGGCGATGTATGGCATGCCAACTGGAGTAATGCCTGGCATATACATAACTTAAATAAGGATGGCTCCGTGATGGACCTAACCATTATAGCGGCACTAGGGGCCATAGCGGCATCTATGGTAGGATCAATTTTTAGCAGTGATGCCTGGAACAACGTAACCTTTATAGCCGGCGAAATGGTTAACCCCAAACGCAACATTGGCTTAAGCTTGTTTTTTGGCACCTTGATAGTTACCCTTATTTATGTACTGGCCAATGTGGTTTACCTGGGCGTATTACCCCTGCATGAGATCGCTACTGCCGATAGGGACCGGGTAGCGGTAGCTGCATCACAAGTAATATTTGGCCAAAACGGAACGGTTATTATCGCCCTCATGATTATGGTATCAACCATTGGGTGCAATAATGGGCTTATCATGTCGGGTGCGCGGGTATACTATACTATGGCTAAAGACGGTTTGTTTTTTAAACGGACAGGTACGTTAAATAAATTCCAGGTGCCCGGCTTTGCTTTATGGATCCAATGTTTGGTAGCCTGTATACTAAGCCTAAGCGGTAAATATGGCGATCTGCTGGACATGATATCTCTGGTGGCTGTAATATTTTACATGCTCACCATAGGCGGCATATTTATTCTGCGGGTTAAAATGCCTCAGGCCGAACGCCCGTACAGGGCCTTTGGTTATCCAATTTTACCTGCCATCTATATTTTAATGGGATTAGCCTTTTGTATTATTTTATTAATTTACAAACCAGAATACTCCCGCGGTGGTTTATACATAGTATTAGCAGGTATCCCAATTTACTACCTCGCTAAACGAAATACAAAAGATGAGGAAATTACTACTACTTAGTTTTTATTGTATAACAGTTACAGCCAATGCCCAAAGCTTATCGCAAAGCCTGCAAACCGCTTATCATAAATTAGAGCAGGATAGCCAGAGCCAGTACGCGTCCATGTCTATCACTGTGCTTGATGCCAAAACGGGCGAACAGATCTTCACCGCCAATCCTAATATGGGTTTGGCTACGGCGTCTACCTTAAAAACGGTTACTACTATTACGGCTTTTAACGTTTTGGGTAAAGATTTTCAATACCAAACTACCTTAAACTCTAATGGTACAGTTGACGCGGGCGGCATCCTTAACGGCGATCTGATCATCAAAGGCAGCGGCGACCCAACTCTGGGCAGCTGGCGATATGCGGCAACCAAAGAAAACAACGTTTTAACCATATGGGTTGATGCGATTCGCAAAGCGGGAATCAAAAAGATCAATGGCCATATTATTGGGGATGATTCGCTTTTTGGCACCCAGGCCATACCCGACGGATGGATATTTCAGGACATGGGTACTTACTACGGCGTAGGTACCTCAGGTTTATGCTGGCGCGAAAACCAATTTGACATCAAACTTAAAACAGGCGAGGTTGGCAGCAAGGTGCAAGTAGTTAAAGCAGTACCTCAAATGCCTTACCTGAGCTTTAGCAGCGAGGCCACTACCGGGAAAGCTGGCACCGGCGATAATACTTACCCTTATTTACCAGTTAATAACAATGTAATGTATTTGCGGGGTACATACGCTGTTGATAAGGATAAGAAAAGCATATCGGCCGCCCTGCCTGACGCGGCGTATGACGCCGCCTTCCGGCTGATGGATACCTTGAAACGGTTGGGCATTACCATAACAGGCGCTCCGGAGTCTATGGCTACGTTACAGGTAGCACACCAGGACATGCCTGTTGGCGATAAGGTAATTTCCACTATAAACTCGCCGGCATTAAGCCAGATAGTACACTGGACAAATTTGAAAAGCATTAACCTGTATGCCGAGCAGTTGCTTAAAACTATGGCTTATAAAGCAGGTAAAATACCAACTACTGTAAACGGAACCGAGTTTATGCTGCAATTTTGGAAACAAAAAGGGATTGACCCGCATTCAATGGCCATAACGGATGGTAGTGGCCTCTCGCCCGAAGACAGGGTAACTACCCAAACTATAGCCCGTATATTACAATCAGCCACACAGGAAAGTTGGTTCCCCGATTTTTACGAAAGCCTGCCTACTTACAATAACATGAAAATGAAGAGCGGCAGCATTATGAATGTACTGGCCTATGCAGGTTATCAAACCACCAAAAATGGCCGCGAAGTTTGTTTTTCTATCATCATAAATAACTATAATGGCGGCACAGCGGGTATCAAGCAAAAAATGTATGATGTTTTGGATGTGTTGAAGTAAGGAAGTTGATTTCCTTTTGGCAAATTTCCCCCTTCATGGAGTGGGCTTTTAGCTTGCGTTGCTTCTCAATTAAAAAACTACTCAAGGTAAAAATTATGCTCAATTGGCTTACATGTGATAAGCCAATTGAGCATAGTTATTGATATCGCCAATAGCTTACTTACCTAATTTAGTTTTCAGGTTAGTATCTAATGCTTCTAAAAACTCTTCGGTATACAAATAGTGCTTGCCATGTTCCACCTTGTTGCCGTGGATACAAACTGCCAGATCTTTAGTCATTTTGCCGCTTTCAACAGTTTCTATACAAACCTGCTCCAATGCTTTGCAAAAGGCGATCAGTTCCTGATTGTTATCCAGCACGCCACGGAATTCAAGGCCGCGTGTCCATGCAAAAATAGAGGCAATAGGGTTGGTTGATGTTGGTTTACCAGCCTGATGATCGCGATAATGGCGGGTAACTGTTCCATGTGCTGCTTCTGCTTCCATAACAGTACCATCCGGTGTAACCAGAGTTGATGTCATTAAACCTAATGAACCAAAACCTTGCGCCACCGTATCACTTTGTACATCACCATCATAACTTTTACAGGCCCAAACAAAGTTACCGTTCCATTTAAGTGCCGATGCAACCATGTCGTCAATTAAACGGTGCTCGTAAGTAATACCGGCCGCTGTAAATTTAGCCTTGTAATCTTGCTGGTAAATTTCTTCAAAAAGATCCTTAAACCTTCCGTCATACTTTTTCAGGATGGTGTTTTTTGTAGAAAGGTATAAAGGCCAGCCTTTCATCAAGGCCTGGTTAAAGCAAGCATGGGCAAACCCTCTTATAGATTCGTCGGTGTTATACATGGCCATTGCAACGCCATCACCCTTAAAGTTATACACCTCAAACGATTGTTCTTCGCCGCCGTCTTCGGGTGTAAATTTAATGGTAAGCTTGCCTTTACCCTTGGTTACAAAATCAGTAGCGCGGTACTGATCGCCAAAAGCATGACGGCCAATACAGATGGGGGCCGTCCAGTTGGGCACTAAACGCGGTACATTAGCCATTACAATTGGCTCGCGGAAGACAGTTCCATCTAAAATATTACGGATGGTACCGTTTGGCGATTTCCACATTTGTTTCAGGTTAAATTCTTTAACCCGCTCTTCGTCGGGGGTAATGGTTGCGCATTTAATACCAACACCATATTTCTTTATGGCGTTTGCCGAATCAACAGTTACCTGGTCGTTAGTTTCGTCGCGGTACTCAATACCCAAATCGTAGTATTTAATATCCAGATCAAGGTACGGAACAATTAATTTGTCTTTGATAAATTTCCAAATGATGCGCGTCATTTCGTCGCCATCCAGTTCAACTACCGGGTTTACTACTTTAATTTTTGACATATACAGGCTTGTTTTTCTATTTTCGTTTTAAAAAGTCCAAATATATAAATTTTGAGTATAGTGGTTTTTAATAAAATATCATTTTTTGGCAGGATTTTTTCATTAGTATCCGTATAAAAACATAAACCATGAGCAAGCAAACATTTTATCCGGAATTTAACGACGAAAATCAGGACCGCGACAAAAAAATGAAGGACGAATTAGGCGAGACAATCAATAAAGAAGATTTAACCTTTAACGAAGACGAACAAAGCTTTGAATACGATGTAAAGAGCGATGACCCCGACTATGATCATCCCGACCCTTACAATACCGCCGTAAAAAACGGGGGTGATATATTGTCGACTTATGACGAGGCCAACCCCATGGCAGTTGACGAATATATTAAAGACGAATCGCTGGAGACTGATGTAAGCAATTTAGGCATGCATATTGATAACGGCGAAATTGTAGCAGTAGATCCTATTGATGAGATACTTTCGCATACACCAGAGGACGACCGCGATGACCTTGACGAGGAAGGTTACCCCAAAAATGATACCCCGTTGAAATAAGTTAGTAGTTAGTATCAAGTAGTTTAGTATGCCCGATACTAGCTACTTGATACTAACTAAAAACACATGGGTATTAATGGGTATTCTATATAATTTACCAAACGTCACCCATTGCCATTTTCGCAACCGAAACTGAAGATACATGGGTATTTTTGGGTATTTTTCATGATTTTTTGAATGCCCTATTATCAAAATTGTAAAATGCAGGAACACCACCACAGAATAACCAAAATAACACATGGGTATTAATGGGTGTATTAAAAAAGGTTGTCAAGTAGCTAGTATCCGGTATCAAGTATTTTTTTTTCAAAATAACACATGGGTATTAATGGGTGTTTTAAAAAAAGGCTGTCATGCTAACCTTTGACTCTTGACTTTCAACTTTTGACTCTCCCCCGTAACTATACAAGGTACGAAATTTTGGTCGGATTGGCAAGCAACAGTATGACAATTACACACAGAACGGGCGCCCAGTCAAGGGGACATAAGGATATTCGTGTGGCTGTTTATTCAATCAATGATTTCTATCTAAATTGATTTGTTACTCTATATTTTGAAATATAGATTTTAAATAAGATAAATGTTCTTTGAGCTCAATATTTCCAGGGCTTATAAATAGAAAATAATTTAGCTTTCCAAATAAATGCTCCATATAATGTTTTTTGTTAATCTGCCTTTTATTCGCGTGGTCAACAAATCCAAATTTCTTAATGTAATACATTTCCTGTCGTAATTTTTTAAGTTCCCCCTTTTGAATAGATATTTTTTTATTCACCACGAGACCCGTTACCATTTGGCGCTGATAATGCTTTTTAGCTTTTAACTTTCTAATGTTAATACTAAAATCATGCGCTTTCAATATCTCTTTTACTTGCTTTATTGACGCTCCTACACTAAATGTACCAGAAATGGTTATATCGTCAGCGTATCTTGAATATCGTAAATTACTCTCTCTACAATAATCAAATAATTCAATATCTAATCCTTTGGTTATTAAATTAGAAAGTATAGGACTTACCGGAGCTCCTTGAGGCAATCCATTATCAAGAGTACACAATTTAGCCAACGCCAAGGCAATGATGTCATTATAACCTAATTCGCGAAAAAGCGCATTCACCTTACCTGTGCTGATATTTTGAAAATAATTCTCTATATCGACATTAAGAACTAATTGTTGCTTTGTATGGTACTTTGCATTAGTTTTAATAGACTTTCCGATGTTGTATGCATTATTAAAAAAATTGGGCTTGTTTTTTTTTAAAATATTTTCAAGGATCCAATATTGGATGGATTTTAATCCTGGTAATGGTTCGGAAATTTCACGAGTATGTCCATTTTTTTTAGGTATTTTAAAATGTCGATAAAAATTATTGGCTCTAGTAGTTGCTCTTATAATGTAGCTTAATCTATATCCTGTCAAATAAGAAAGATGTTTTAAATCATAAATTATAGGGAGTTTTCTATCATTTAAATTTTGGGCATAATGTAAAAGCTCAAGAGTAATATTCTCTGGAATATTTTTTTCTTGAGCTTTTTGTTTAAATAAGAATGAATATTCACTCCATGAATAAAAAGATTCCTTCATTACAAAAATGATGCAAGTAAAAACAACACTCATTAAAAACAATCGAAACTCATATGCTAAAAAAAACAATGCGCTGGAAACTAAAAGTCCCTAAAGGCTAATTAATAGCTCCGCGAATTATCAAACTATCAAAAGCTTGAAAACCAGTTCCCTCTCAGATTAACGACTCGCTAATCCGCAACCCGAAGGCTGCTTGAGCTAATGAAGAAATCTTTGATTCAAATATATATTTTTGGAATGTAAATATCAGGTATTTCATTCAAATTATATTTAATATTTGGTGCGCTTAAAATCCAGTCATCTTTTTCTTTTGAGAATTTTTGTTTAATGTTTTTTGCTTGGGCCAATAAAATAGAGATTATAGGATCTTTTAAAAAGTCTTCATCCATTTGAATCAGTATCCTTAAGCAGGATTCTAATAAGATAGGATAAGATTTATTCCTTTTGTTGATTGGAATCAATATTTCAATTGTCTCTGTAAATAAAAGCTTATTCTGCAAAACCGTATAGTCTTGCGTTTGATCCATAGCAAGCCATCCTTTGCTTTTCATTAGACTAATAAGTTTTGTTATATTAGCTTCAATGCCCATATTTGATCAAATAATGATTTAAAATCTAACGTTAGTCTATTCTCATATGGAATTTGAATAGGTACAGTGGATGTTTTTCCTAAATGAGTTGTATTTATAGAATTGGTTTCTTGAATTAAATACCAGTATCCGCATTTTTTGAGTAATAGTTGATCATGGACTATTTCAATCCATTCTTTTTCATCATCAGGAAGAACGAAGACAATTAACATCAATGGAATAAGCCCAGTTCTTCTTTCAATTAAATCTTCATAGTTTTTGACTTTAAGTTTAAATTTAAAATAATCACTATTTACATGCGAGATTTGCTTTTCAGTGGTACACTTCAGTTGTATATCGATTCTTTTGTCACTAGGATAACTACTAGGCCTTCCATCGGGTCTTGTTTTTGTTAAAATTGGATTAACCATTAAGTCCACACCATAATCTGTATCAGATTTAGATATTGAGAATCTGTTTTTCGCTAAAATAAGTCTTAAAAATGCCTCGGAAATTAGTTCTTTAACCTTATTGTCATCCATAGTGAACTTTTATACATATAATATGTCAAATCTAATAATATTTGACATATTATGCATTCTTGGGGATTTTAGTATACAAAGTTAGATGTGATCAATTACTATGACAGGGCGCAACATTACCCCAGCACTTAATCGTTAGTTTTTCTGTTAATTAAATAGTACCAGCTCAGGTTAATGGTAATGAGCACATGGTTAAACAACGTTGGCATTAACCCATAATGCTTACGCATGATGTGGAACCGCTCAATCAAACTTTGCCGGTGTTTCTTTTTGGATATGCCGCCCACCAGATATTTGGCCACATACCGATCGGTATTTACAATCTTTTGGGCTTTTTTAGCCGCACGTATTATCCAGTCAATATCCGCGCTAAGCTGATATTGATGGTTGTAAGGCTCAATTAAGGAGCTTTTGATATAGATGGCCTGGTGGCTAATGCTCATGCCCAAGTTAAAGCTTCGCCAGGTAAATTGCAGGGGTGCCTTATGCCGCCGCTGGCCCAGGCTTTTACCATCTGTATCTATCATTTCGGTTTCGCCATAGTAAATATCAGCATCAGGATGGGTTGCAAAAACTTGTTCAACAGTATCCGGGGCATATATTTCGTCGCCCGAGTTCATAAACAGTACATAGTCCCCCTTAGCTGCTTTCAGGCCTTTGTTCATGGCATCGTAAATACCTTTGTCGGCCTCACTGATGAGCCTGGCTAGCCGGGGTTTGTATTGGTTGATAACAGCCATTGTGCCATCTGTTGAACCACCGTCAATAATCAGGTATTCAATATTAGGGTACGATTGATTGAGTACAGAAAGCATGGTACGCTCAATATGCTGAACGTTGTTATACACTACCGTAATAACGGACAATTTTGGCTCCATGCTCATTATGGGTTAATTATGGATTGGTATACATCAATATATTGGGCGGCAACCTTTTCATTGCTAAAGTTATCAAGCACTTTATTGCGGGCGGCAACAGCAAGGGCTTCCTCCCGATCAGAAAAAAGGATGGCCTGGATCCCTGCTGCCAGATCTTCGGATGATTTGAACGTAGCCAGATAGCCGTTTTGATGATGGTCTACCATGTCTGGGATGCCGCCGGTATCAAAGGCCACTACAGGTGTTCCGCAGGCCAATGCCTCCATAATAATATTGGGCAGGTTATCTTCTACCGAAGGTGATACCAATACATCAGCCATGCTATAAAGGGCAGCCATATCTTCCTGATTGGCAATAAGCCCAAGTTGATGAACCGGGAAGGGTAGCTGATCTACATCAAAATGCTTGTTTTTACCAAAAATCACTATTTCGATGGCGATTGCGTGCTGGTAGTTATTTTTTAGATGGTGCAATGCTTCAACAAGGTAAGAGAACCCCTTGCGCCTGTCTAAAATATTAGCCGCCCCAAAAAGAATGATCTTTTTATCCGGGTCAATATTCCATTTCTTCCTGATGGGCAGCTTGTTCTTCGGCGCAAAAATAGTAGCGTCTATCGGATTTGGAATAGCTTCTATCCGGAAGGTACCTAATAAGGAGCTTTTACGGGCAACGGTAGCCAGCCAATTACTGCAAGTTATAAAAACGATGTTTTTAGCGCCCGACAGCAGATCCAGTTTCTGTTTCCACACCTGGTGCGACAGGTCGTTAGTATTGGGGTTTCGCAAAAAATAGCAGTTCCCGCATTCGCGGATAAAATGATCGCAGGTTCCGGCATAATGGCAACCTCCGGTAAAGGCCCACATATCATGCAGCGTCCACACGATGGGTTTTTTAAGCTCGATCAGTTCTTTCAGGTCATCAATGGAAAGAAAGCCAAAATTTGTCCAGTGCAGGTGTAAAACATCAGCATCTAAAATAACGGCCTCATGGGCAATGTTTGTACCTGTATCAGCTGTAGAGAACGCAAAACGGACAGATTTATCTTTAGCCTGAAAAGCAATAAATGGCAGGCGTTCGTAATAAAAATTAAACCGGGAACGCAACCTGTCGACGGCGTTTTTTTCAATACTAATTACACGTGGCTCGTCTGTTTTTTTTTGCTGTACCAGCATTCGTACATTAATCAGTTTGGATTCCAATGCTTTAAGCAGGCGCGTACAGGCCTGTGGTGCACCTCCTCCGGCATCGGTTGTGTTGATCAATGTAACTTTCATCTAATTGATTGAGTTATCATGGCGACGTGCGCTAATGGTTTTTGTGTAACGAATTTTCATTAAATGCTATTTATCGTAGCAAGTATAATAATAACTAAAATGAAAACTTTACTTTTGAAAAACTTCGTTCAAAAACCAGGTTGAAGTTAATTATCAAAAGCCACTTAATGAAGATGAATTTGTTTGCTTATTTATTTCAGGATTGGAAATCAAACCGAAAAAATATAAAAGGGCGACTCGTTTTGTTTTTGTTCAGGCTGGCACAAATTATTAACCGGTCTATGGTATCCAAAATTATATTTTTTCCGTACCTGGTTTTTTACCAATTTTTTGTGGAGTGGGTATTGGGTATAGAAATGCCCAGGAAATTAACCGCCGGTAAAGGGCTGATCATTTATCATGGGCAGGCATTAGTGGTTAACCAGGGGGCTGTAATTGGCCAAAACTGCGTGTTACGCAACTCGGTAACCATTGGGCATAAAAAACTTGCTGATGGGAGCTTTACCAAAAGCCCCCAAATTGGTAACAATGTAGATATTGGCGCCAATGTTTGTATTATTGGAGATGTGATAATAGGCAACAATGTAATTATTGGCGCTGGTGCGGTGGTAATAAGCAATATTCCTGATAATAGTATTGCGGTGGGTAACCCGGCCCGGGTATTGGACAAGAAAACGATAGTATAAAAGATATAAAGCAGGTTAATTAGTAATGGAGCATAATTTAACGGATCGTTCGTTTTGGAAGTCTTTTTGGGAATCTAAGAAAGACCTGATTTTTTATATTAAACCTGATTATGTTTTTGGAAACATACTGGCTAAGCTGATTAAAGACAATAACATAAAAACAGCTGTTGAATTGGGTGGTTTCCCGGGATATTATACCATCTATTTTAAAAAGTATCAGCATATTGATGCCACATTGCTTGACTATTTTGTACACGACGGGCTAATTAGGGAACTGTTAAATAAGAACGGGATGAATTATGAGGATATAAGTATAATTGAAGCAGACCTGTTTACCTACCAGCCCGAAAAACGATACGACCTCGTTACATCATTTGGTTTAGTAGAGCATTTTTATGATTTGAAAGATATCATTGCCCGCCATATAGCCTTATTAAACCCTGAAGGAACCCTGTTTATTACACTACCAAACTTTACCGGAGTTAACGGTTGGATACAGCGGAAGTTTGATTCTGAAAATTATGATAAGCATAATATCAGTTCGATGGATCCCGAGTTATTAATGCAAATATGCAGGGAGTTGGGTTTGATTGAAGTGGAATCCTATTATCACGGGCGATTTTCGGTATGGCTTGAAAACCGTTCGCAGCAATCGGTTATTGTTAAGGCATTGGTAAAGTTAATTTGGTTGGTAGGAAAGATATTCACCCGAATTGTTACGGTAGAATCGAAACGATTATCACCGTATATTGTATTGAAAGCCCGGAAGGCTGTTTAGTGATTCTTAATAATGTTTATTAAATTTGTGTATGAGCGAGTATCGTTTAGATAGAACTGCTTTTAAAGCCCAAACTGCAAACGAGGCAGCCAATTATGCGCAATACTATCGGAGTTTAACCTGGCAGGAGCGGATAAAAATTGCGCATTACTTAAATAGTATAGCTTTTAATTTCCCCGAAAATGATCCTCCAAAAATGGATAGAACCCTATTTAGTGTAAGAGCGAGGAAATAATATGGGTAATATTTTCAACCCGGATTTCAGGGACTTTATTGAGGAACCTACTTACTAAATAATCTTAATTGCTTTAAAAAGCGTAGCCCTCTTTGCCATAAATTACCTTTCCGGTTTTTAAGAAAGTATTTAACGCTTTGATGCGCTTTTTCATTCTCTTCAATAACATCAGGAAAATAGGTAATGGGTTGTTTGGTTATTTGAACCTGGTAAATATCTTCGTTATTGGAGTGGATACCGCTGCCATCGTTACCAATGTTTTGAATAAGCGATTGTGCCGGGTTAAGGGTTAAGCCTCCGCGCAAAAAAATAGATGCATACCACCGTATAGCCCACGAATTATTTTTGCCCGATTTAAACTGTTGAATTTGTTTCCAGAAATTCATATTTCCTTCAATGGAGAATTGCAATACTTTTTTTTGGTCAAACTGCGCTATCAGCTTATCTACATCGGGTTCAAAATATTTCCATGCCCTTGCCCAGGTAGCCCATCCCCAACTGGTAGCTGCCCGGTAAAAAAAAGTCTGAGGTAATCCCGAAGCATCAATTGGGTACATATAAGCCCCTATGTGCATTATTTTATCTTCGTCGGCGTAACGGTTAAGCCCCTGGTTAAAGTAGGTTAGCGTGTTTAGGGATGATAGCAGGTCGTCTTCAAATACAATTACCTTTTCGTATTCACTTACCAGTTGGGTAACCCCGGCAATAATTGAATTTGCCAGCCCCAGATTTGTTTTACGCTCAATTACTTTTACAGTTTTAAACCCTTCTACTTGTTTTATCAACTGCCTTACCTCTTCAACCATAGCAGTATCTGCGTCTGTTTTAGCGGCGTCCGAAAATATGTACAAGCGCGATTCATCTGCCAATAGATTTTTTTGCAGATAGTTAAGTGTGCGCCGGGTATGTTCGGGGCGGTTATAAACAAAAAGTGCAATAGGAGACAGGTGCTGCATTTTTAATATTATGACTTGTTAACAATCAAAATATCTTGAGGTTTTGATCTTCTTTACTACAAAGTATGGTGTAGGCACTTGCAAACTGCTCTTTTGCCTTAACCCCCAATAAATTGCACAACACGTTTTTAACAGCATACTCCGCCGAAATTTTAAGATCGGTAAACAAACTCTTGCTTTTTTTCTGATTAATATAAGTGTTAAACCGGGTTACCTCGGGTTCAATCATGGAGGTGAGGTCATTAATGATTTTAAAACCTTCTGTTAGCAATAAAAAACGTAAAGCTGTTGGTGTATACATGTTAATATGCCCATAAGCTAAAAAGTGTTTAATGCGAATATCGACACCAAATTTATAGTCAATCGGGATCTCTATAAGGCATATTTTAGCCACACGTTTTAACTCGCGCAATAGCAGGCGTTCATGTTCAACATGCTCCAGTACATGCGATAGGATAACCAAATCAAATTCATCATCGCCGAAAGGTAAATGATAACCATCAAAAACTTGTATTGATTGTAACCCGTTAATGTTTTTGGATCTGATCTGCTCAACCCCGCTTTGTGAAATTTCAACTGCGGAATATTGCTCAGCAAAACCTTTATCCGATAATAACTTTAATATACTGCCATCCCCTGCGCCAACCTCTAAAACCGATTTCGCCGGATAACCTTTACAAACATCAATAATATGCTGGGCTTTATATTTGGCACCCAACAAACGCCAGCCATCATCGTTCTTAGCGTAATAACCGTCGTAAGCGGTTTTAACGTTGGTACTAACTATATTCTGATCGGACATGGGGCAAATATAAAGTATTGAGATTTTGGTAAACTAATTATCTTAATTTTAATCTGACAAGGGTTTGGTCAACTTTCTCATTTACATCAACAGATACTTTGAAAAAGTAGGTCAATAAGCCATAAAATATTGCTGTAATACCACTTCTCACAATAATGTCAAGATAGGTATTCGGCATCTTCCAAATATAAACCCCTAAAAAATAACTGCAAGTGGTAATTCCAATTACAACAAGGTGTTTATATGTAAATGGCTGCATTCCAAAATGGTATTTGATGTAAAACCAATTAAAAAAGTTAAAAGCGGAAATAGTAATAAGGTAGGCCAGCGCAGCTCCAATCCCGCTATAAATTGGTATCAGTAAATAAGTTAAACCTATACAAAACACGCTTGCTATAGCAACCAATAACGTTATGAGGCGGTATTTATGAGATGTGGTAATAATGTAAGTATTCAGTCCGCCTGTAATATCAACCAGGCAGCTCAAGCCAATTACCAAAAAAAGGTTGAACTGATCTGCATATTCTTTATGTTTAATAATGGCTAACAGATTGTCTTTGTTAATGATGATGCCCATGAAGAGTAAGCAACCGAAAACCATTTGTATGATGGATGTTTTAGCATACACCTCCTCAATATTTGCTAAATTATTTGATTTCCATGAGTCGGCAACAATTTGGTAGGTAGTGCGGCTAAGGGCCTGTGCAGGCACATTTATAACCAGGGCAATTCCCGAATAAAAACTATATACGCCGGTTATTGACAGGCCGGCCATAGCGCTCAGCATCACAATATCTATTTTTTGCCACATTACATATACACTTGTGGCTAACAAAGCAAACAGGCCGTAATTGATAATTTCTTTCTTTTTAACTCCCGGGAAACGGACTCCAATTAAATTCAGCGAAAACTTACCTGAAACAAGTAAACTAACAAAAAGACATAGCGATACTAATCCGTTAAACGAGATATACGATATGATAAACCCTCTGAAATCTATCCATCCTTTTGCTAATAAAATGATACTGATAGTAGTTAATAGCCTCAATAAAACATCTTTAAGAAAGCCTGAAAATATGGATTGATAAATTACCTTACCGGATGCCTCTAAAAAATTGTAGATAATGGTAAAAAACGATAGCGGTATCAAAAAATAAAAATAACCAACAAACAATGGCGAATCCTGCACATACAAGGATATGATGAGCGGCTTTAAAACAATATATAACAGAGTTGATGCAACAATGCCAAACAATGTGATGCCACTGAGCCATCGCATAAAGCCGTTGTGGATATTATCCTCCGTTCTAAAAAATGGAAAATACCGAATAATCACATTGGGGACTCCCATTGATGCGAACAAAGCGTATAAAACCGATAAGCTGATGAGTAGGTTGAAAAGCCCGAGTTGCGTAGTTGATAAAAAAACGGGATATAACAAAACCAGGTTAACGTACCCGATAATCATACCAATGTATGATACCAGCGTGTTTTTATAAACCTGTTTTTTTACAATCCCCATTTACTAATATTTTATGCCGATACGTCCGGTATAATCAATCCGATTAAGTAAAAGGGGCAATTTTTCCGATTCGATGTATTCGTCAACGGCTTTACGCGCGCCTTCCCAATGGCCATAATCATCTATAATGATAACGCCGCCGGGCACCAATAACGGGTAGAGATGTTTTAACTCATGCGCTGTTGACTCGTACCAATCGGTATCTAATCGTAGTAAAGCAATTTTTCCGGGCATGGTTTGCGGTATACTATCTTCAACTTTGCCTTTTACATAATGCACTTTATCTGTGGGGTATTTTAAGGCCCCAACGTTTTTTTGCACTTCTTCTAAAGCCGAATAGCACCACACCGAAGTAGCATCTAATTTATCGCTGCTATTTAACAGTTCATCGGCGGCTGTGCCTGTAAATACTTTGTCGTGCGCTGTGGGTTCAGACATGCCTTCAAACGTATCGTATAAATATATTGCTCTACTTGTATCGCCTAATTTCATTAGTGTATCAACAGCAGCCATGGTACTACCGCCACGCCACACCCCGCACTCAACAAAATCGCCTTGTATGTTGTTTTTCACCAGGTAATTTACAGCATTGCATAACGATGCGATACGCTCTGGGGTAGTCATGGTATAAGGTTTTACTTTATGGAAAGTATCAAGGGTTGCCTTATCAAAATCTGCGGGCAACCCGTCAACTACCAGTCTTTTATCAGGTTTAACCAGATTGTAACCTAAGTTATTGATTACCGAATAAAGTAGCTTTTTAAACATGTTGATTACTTTTTAATGCTTTATATATCAATGTTGACAATGTATTTATTCTATCCCGGGTATCAAAATTTTTGCGGATGTGAATGGCTTCTTTTCGCCCCAGTTCGGCAGCAAGCTGTACATCTAAGGCTATCTTAATCATGTAATTAGCCATTCCTTCAATATCGTGTTCGGGTACCAAGTAACCGGTTTCTCCGTTTATTACTGCCTCTTTTATTCCGGCATGCTGCGTACTCACAATAGCGAGCCCCGATGAACCGGCTTCCAAAATAGTAACGGGTGTGCCCTCTTTATCTCCATTTTTGGCTGTTACCGAGTGCTGTACAAAGCAACGGCTTTGTTTCATGAACTGCTTTATTTCATCGCTTTTTAAAATTCCGGTCAGTTGTATTTTATCTTGCAAATGTAATTCATTGATCAATCGTTCTGTCTCTTTAAATAACGGGCCGTTCCCAATCAGTACAAGTCTGGCGTCTGGGAACCTTGCGGCCACTATTTTAAATGCATTAACTATAGAGGTTGGCGATTTCTTCTCTACAAACCGGCCAATAGACAAAAAATTTCTTCCTGAATTTAAAATATCCAATTGCGGAAATGCTTCAGTATCTACACCACACGATGCTAGTATTATTTTATCCGGCGATGCACCTAATTTTTTCAATGCTTCAACCATATCTCCCGAAACAGCTATTAAAGCATTGGCGTAAGCAAATGCCTTTTTGTAAAGTTTAGAATATTGGTTAACTGTTTCGCGATGATGAACATCTGCGCCGTGAAAATGAATGATCAAAGGTACATTGGCTAATTTACATGCCTCAGTAATCATTGCGCCAACCATACCGTATTCGGCAAAAACAATATCAATTTTTTGGTCTTTGAAATATTTAACCAAAGCATTTGTCCTTATCTTGATGTCTTGTTTTTTTAATAACCTTTTTTGTATCAAGTAACTTAGTAAGCCCAGGGTTGATTTAATAAGGTATTTACCTTCGTGATCATAAACAGGGAAAGCACCGCCATACAATACCGTTTTATTACCAGGCAATTTATCAATATGCTCCTGAACAAAGGTTTCGGAAAAAGCATTTTGATTCGGTTTAATAATACATAAGTTAAACAACGCTTCCATTACAACACATTATGGTTTTTGTGCTAGCACAATATAAAGAGAGGCATCACGGTTACGCTGTTCTTGCGAATTTATCTTGTCGAATAACCGGATAAGCAGTTGCATAATAAATGCATAAGGCGGTATTAAAAACTTAGGGAGTTTTAAACAAATAGCGTCTTGAAACAATTGAATGCCACTGGCCGCTAAACCCATTATACCGTAAAACGAATTGATCCGGAATCCTTCAGCTTCAATGGTCTTCTTTAAGCCAGCACTGGTCCACCGCCAATAATCGTTTGGTGTGGGATGATAAAACCAATAACCATGTGTGGTTAAAATAATTGTTCCTCCTGGCTTCAATATGCGATAGGCTTCCTGTAAATAGCCCGAAGGTGAATCAACATGTTCTAAAACCTGGTTCGACAGGATGATATCAGCATAGTTATCCGGCAACGTAGTTTTACTATCAAAGCCGATATGATGTTCGGCTTTGATGTTCATTTCCAAATCAACACCAAGATATTTACCAACTAATGGTTCAATTACTGTGCGGTAAGGCATGTCGCCGCAACCAAAATCAACTAATAACAGTTCTTTACTATTAATTGTTAACTCCCGCATATTTTGCATAGTCGCATCCCTAAGTCTGGTAAGATGCACATAACGGGTATGGAATATAGTAGGACTTAACCGGTCATTACCTTTCATCCGGCTAATTTAAACGTTTTATGCTGCTATAAAAACTTTTACCGATGCGATATTACAAGTCAAAAGATGTAAGCATATATAATTTCTGAATTTCTGCAACAGATAAAGCTCTGTTATATATGCTAATATCGTCTAACGTTCCTTTAAAAAAGTAGCCTAATGTTCCTGAAACCAAAGGATTATCGCTACCTATAAACATATCACTACTTGCGGTAGTACTTGGACTTGGTATATTGTTTATAACATTGTCTAAAATACCATTAACGTAGTAGCTAATTTGCAGCTTTTTTACATTATAAACTGTAGTAAGCATATACCACTTATTTAATTCGATTACTTTTACACCGGTTGCTGTAGCATCGTTTCCGCCCGAAATTTGCATGGTGGTTTGTCCAAGTACTGAGTTATTGCTTGATGTATATCCATGTATTCCGTAATTCCAACCATTAGTAGACCCTGAACCTCTTTTACATACAATAATACTGCCATATGTCGTACCGTAACTATCTAATTTTTGCCACACATTTATCGTATAGTCTGTACCACTTAAACGTAATGCCGGGTTATCTTTCACCGATATATAACTACTTACACCATCAAAATGGTAAGCACCGTTAGCTATTCCGTTATGATCGGTAGCCGATGTGATATTATTTACAAATCCATGATTTCCATTGCCAGATACATCCACCCCGCTATTATCGAAGGGGTAATAAGCTACAAGCCCCACCTTTAAGCTGTCAACAGCTTTTGGCACCACGGCGGTATCAGCAGATTTTTTACACGAACCCAAAAGACCCGTAGTTAATAGGCTTATAGCTGTTATAAGAACAAACATTTGCGATTTCTTCATTAGAGGTATTATTCTATATTATTATTATTATTCGAATCAAAAATACAGTATTTTTTTAACTTGTTTTAGTCAGTAGCTAATTTAATAGTTTTATTCAGGTTCTTGTATAACTTAATATAGGCACACTCCTACAAAAAAGTGCCTTAAAACAAACAGAGGCAAACCATAGCTTGCCTCTGCATTTTATATCCTGTTGTTAATTACGAATTAACAAACTTCTTAGCATTGTTTCTGCGTTCGCCTTCGTTTAGGTAAATTTTGCGTAAGCGCATAGCAACCGGAGTTATTTCAATATATTCATCAGCCTGGATATACTCCATAGCCTCTTCTAACGAAAACTTGATAGCAGGGGCAATACGCACGTTGGTGTCACTACCTGATGCGCGCATGTTAGTTAATTGCTTGCCTTTGGTTAGGTTAATAACCAAATCGTTATCACGGATGTGCTCGCCTAAAATCTGTCCTTCGTAAATATCAGCTCCCGGATCTACGTGGAAACGGCCACGATCCTGTAATTTATCAATAGCGAAAGCTGTGGTTTTGCCAGTATCCATTGATACCAGTACACCGTTCAAACGACCCGGAATAGTGCCTTTCCACGGCTCATAAGCTTTAAAACGGTGGGCCATAATAGCCTCGCCACCAGTTGCAGTTAAAACGTTGTTACGTAAGCCAATAATACCACGTGCCGGAATATCAAATTCCAGGTGTTGCAGATCGCCTTTTGGCTCCATTACCAATAAATCGCCTTTGCGTTGTGTTACCAACTCTATTACTTTACCTGATACTTCGCCCGGCACATCAACAATCAGGGTTTCAATTGGCTCACATTTAACACCATCAATTTCTTTGATGATAACCTGTGGCTGTCCAACTTGTATTTCATAACCCTCGCGGCGCATGGTTTCAATCAATACCGATAAGTGGAGAATACCACGGCCATAAACCAGGTACGAGTCCGGTGATTCGGTTTCAATAACCTTTAATGCAAGGTTTTTTTCCATTTCCTTGTAAAGGCGATCGCGTAGGTGGCGTGATGTAACAAACTTGCCTTCTTTACCAAAAAACGGTGAGTTGTTAATGGTGAAAAGCATGTTCATAGTAGGCTCATCAATTTTAATAACGGCCAGTTGCTCCGGATTTTCAAAATCTGCAATGGTGTCACCAATATCAAAACCTTCAATACCAACAACGGCGCAAATATCGCCCGAGCTAACCGAGGTAGCTTTAACCTTACCTAAGCCTTCAAAAGTATATAGTTCTTTTATCCTTGTTTTTTGAATTGTACCATCGCGTTTAACTAATGATACAGCCATGTTTTCTTTAACGGTACCACGGGCAACACGGCCAATGGCGATACGGCCCACAAACGAAGAGTAATCTAATGATGTAATTTGCATTTGCAAAGTACCTTCGCTAACCGGGGCCGGCGGGATATTTGCCAGGATACAATCCATTAAAGGGAAAATATCCTCTGTTTTGTCTTTCCAGTCGGTACTCATCCATCCTTGTTTTGATGAACCGTAAATTACCGGGAAATCCAATTGATCTTCGGTAGCGTCAAGGTTAAAAAACAATTCAAATATTTGCTCATAAACCTCTTCAGGGCGGCAGTTTTCTTTATCAACCTTGTTTACAACAACAATAGGTTTTAAACCTAATGCCAAAGCTTTTTGGGTAACAAAACGAGTTTGGGGCATAGCACCTTCAAATGCGTCGCAAAGCAACAAAACGCCATCAGCCATTTTTAATACCCGCTCAACCTCGCCACCAAAATCGGCGTGACCAGGGGTATCAATAATGTTGATTTTAACATCTTTATACATAACTGAAACGTTTTTAGCAACGATGGTAATCCCTCGTTCGCGTTCCAAATCGTTATTGTCCAATATTAATTCGCCTGTTTCCTGGTTGTCGCGGAAAATTGAACAGGCGTGTAAAATTTTATCAACCAGTGTAGTTTTACCGTGGTCAACGTGTGCGATAATCGCAATGTTTCTTATTTTTTGCATGAAAATGCGTCCTTGATTTTGGCGCAAAGGTAGCATTAATTTATGATATTTTTACTATAGTTGTTAAAGTTAATGCGTTAATGCATTGGTTTATTGGTTGTTTAGTTTGATTGTTTATAAGAATGTTGGTTTTAAGTTTGCAGATAGCTTTTTGCGAAACCATAACCAATTACAGATCCTGGGGTTCAGGCTCTATTGGCGATTGTTCCAGCTTTTCGCGGTTGATGTATTTTTCGGCACTTAACAAAAAGGCTGGCAGCAGGGTTAGGTTGCAGATCATGGCAACTAATAAGGTGACGGATAACAAGATCCCGAGCGAAACCGTACCACCAAAAGTTGATGCGGCAAATATTCCAAAGCCAAAAAACAATATGGTAGCGATATAGATCATGCTGATGCCGGTTTCACAAATGGTATCTGATACGATCTGTGAAATGCTTTTGCTGGTATGGCGCAGTTCGTAGCGGTAGCGGGTTAGAAAATAGATAGTTTGATCGGACGAAATCCCCATTGCGATGCTGAATATCAGGATGGTTGAGGGCTTAAGCGCGATACCCAAAAAACCCATTAGCCCGGCGGTAATAACCAACGGTATCAGGTTGGGCAGTATAGAAATGGCAATCATGCGGGCATCACGAAAAAGTACCCACATCACTATCGCTATCAGTAAAATAGCTAGTGCCAGGCTTTGATACAGATTCTTCACCATGTAATTAGCACCTTTTACAAATATCACGCTAGATCCGGTTAACTCTACATGGAACTTTTTGGGATTAAAAATAGAATCAATGCGTGGCTTTAACTGGTAGAAAATAATGTTAAGCTTTTTTGAACCTACATCAACCATCTGGAAACTTATACGGGTAACTTGTTTTGTGCTATCCAGATATTTATGGAGCAGATTACCGCTTTTGCCTGAGTTTGCCGCATAGCTTAAAATAAAGTTCTGCTCCAAATTATTGGGTAACCTGTAAAAGCTGGTATCGCCACCATAAAAAGCCTGAGTAGAATATTTTAATACCTGCGTTAATGAAATTGAACGGCTAAACCCAGGATAGGAAGAGATCAGGTTTTCTAGCCGCTCTACTTTTTGGATAGTAGGGAGGTTCATCAGGCCATTGCGGCGTTTGGCGTCAATTGTTACCTCAAACGGTAACACCCCGTTAAAGTTTGATTCGAAGAATTTAAGATCGGTAAGTGTAGTGCTGGTTTTAGGCAGGTCATCAACAATATAGCTGTTTAGATTAATAGTGCTGAGGCCGTAAAAACTGATGATGAGTACCAGTATTGTTGTAATATAAATCGCTATGCGATTATTATGTACAAGCCGGTCTATCCGGATAAGGGTTTGTTGTATAAACTTACGATCCTTAATACCGCTTTGCCTTTTGCCCGGTACGGGCAGGTAGCTAAATATAATGGGGATCAAAATAAGCGTTAATAAAAAGGTAACCATAATGCTTATTGATGCTGCAAAGCCAAATTCGGTTAATATTTCGCTGTCGGTAAAGCAGAGTACACCAAAACCTATAGCAGTTGTTATATTAGCTATAAAGGTTGTAATACCCACTTTTTCAATCACGGTATGGAGCGATAGCATTTTATCTCCGGTAAGGGCAAACTCGTGATAATATTTGTTTAAGATAAAGATACTGTTGGGTATCCCGATAATAACAATAAGCGGCGGAATAATGCCTGTGAGCAATGTTATGTTATAACCTTTTAAAACAACGATGCCGAGGCTCCATATTACGCCGATTATGACCACCATAACGGGGAATATAACCGGATATAATGAGCGGAAAAATATGAGCAATATAAAGGCAGTTATACCAACCGATAAGCCTAAAAACAATACAAACTCTTGCGATACCAGTTTGCTTATTACCGTACGGATATAAGGCTGGCCCGAATAATGGATGGTAATGTGTTGCTTAATTTCAAACTGTTTAGCAAGGTTTAAAATTGCTGCAATAACCTTATCGCGTTGGGGGGTGTTAACAATAGGTGCATCTAAAGATACCGCCATCAGCGTAGTTTCGCGGGTGTTGTTTAAAAGGAGCCCCTTATAAAAGGGCAGCGCGTAAACCTGTTTTTTTATACTGTCTGCAGCTATTTGCGATTCCAGGTTGGCGTTAACTAATGGCTTTAAAATAAACTTGTGTTCGGCGCTGTCTTTTTCAAGCTTGTAAATATTGGCGATGGAGATAACTGCTGCTATACCTTTTGTTTTTTTGAGCTCATTACCCAACTGATACCAATCGTTAAAAAAGTCTTTTTTAAATAACTTTGGTGATTTTACGCCCAATACCATAGCCGAAGCATCTTCGCCAAACATTTTGCGGAACTGCATGAAGCGTATATATGCCGAATCGGTTACGGGGAGTATTTTACCGGCATTATAGGTAAGCTTTACTTTGCTGGCCTCATAACCCATAAAAATGCTCATTACTAATACGATAGCCAAAATCAACAATCGATTTTTGAGTATAATATCAGCAAGTTTTTTCCAAACCATGAGTCCAATAATTTCTATAGAGGGCTCAAAATTACGAAATTTGCTTAAATACAATGTTTTTAGAGCTATATTGTGATAAAATGTTAATTTGGCAGGTATCACAAAGGCATTTAAAGTTTAAAATGAGGAAATTAATCAAAAGTTTTGGTTATGCGTTTAACGGATTATGGTACGCGGCTAGTACCCAGTTAAATTTCAGGGTACATTTGGTAGCCACCCTTATCGCATGTTTTTTGGGCTATTACCTGCATATATCAGCAAATGAATGGCTTTGGGTGGTACTTTGCATCGCATTAGTACTTACCGTAGAACTAATAAATACGGCACTCGAAATATTTACCGACCTGGTTTCGCCGGACTATAATAAAAACGCGGGCCACGTTAAAGATATAGCCGCCGCCGCGGTTACTATTACTGCAGCTTTTGCATTAATTACCGCGTTCGTTATTTTTTTACCAAAGCTAATATTGATGTTTAAGTAAACAAACATGCTGTACAAAACCCGGGGCATAGTTTTTAAAACCACCAACTATGGCGAAAATAGCGTTATAGTGCAGGTTTTTACCGAGAAGCTGGGTTTACAATCATACATCATAAATGGTGTAAAAAAGCCCCGGGCAAAAATTAGCAGCAATATGCTGCAACCACTTTATTTGCTTGATATGGTAGTGTACCATAAAGCAGGTGGCAACATACAGCGCATTGCCGAACTAAAAAACGCCCCTGTTTTAATAAGTATTCCATACGATATGGTTAAAACAGCCATTGTTATGTTTTTAAACGAGGTATTGTATAAAGCCATAAAGCATCAGGCTGCCGACGAAAACTTATTCGGCTTTATTTTTCACGCTATTGAATGGCTTGACCATCAGCAAGAAGGGTTAGCTAATTTTCACTTGTTGTTTTTACTTAAACTTACGCGCTACCTTGGTTTTTACCCTCAGGTTAACCAGGATACTAATGCAGGTTACTTCGATTTAAAAGATGGGGTGTTTAAGCGGAATAAACCAGAGCATACCTTATATCTATCATCGCCTTATACCCAGCATTTTAACAAATTATTACAGCATTCGTTTGAAAACATGTACCAGCTAAAGTTAACAATTGATGAACGCCGTTACCAAATTAACAAACTATTACAATATTATGCCTTGCATATTGAGGGTTTCGGCCAGGTACATTCGCACGAAGTATTAGAAGAAGTACTGGGATAATAGTAATTACACCAGCATTACTTTTGCAATCACTTTTTCTAACTCATCAATATCAAACGGTTTGGCTAAAAAGGTATCTGCACCGGCCTGGCGTGCTAATATCTGTATATCGTTATTGGCCGAAAAATAAACCACCGGTATGTGTTTAAGCAGGTCGTTGTTTTTTAATATCTGGGTGGCCGTAATTCCGCCAACGTCGGGTATCCAGTTATCCATTAATATAACATCAGGGTTAACCCCCGATACTTTTTCTACAATATCGTTACAGTTGCTAAATGTAAAAACATTCCAACCCTGTTCTTCTAAAATATAACTGCAAATAGAAAGGATATCTTCGTCGTCGTCAAAAATAATTATTCGCTTGGTTAAGTTTTCTGTCATAAAGTTGAGGTAGTTAGAAATACAAAAATATCAAAAGTAATTAATATACAGTAAGTAAGATAAGTAAAAAAAGTTTTAACATTTTTGCACTTTTTATATCCTCCAAAAATCATCACCCGCCTTAGCCTCCGTTATAATGTGAGATTTAGAACATCGGGCTCATTATATCAGTCATTTTTAAAAAATAACCAAAATAACACATGGGTATTTGTGGGTGTTTTTAGTTTGTATCAAGTGTCATTATAATCGGTAGTTAAAGAACGGAGTGTATCGGCTATCTACCCAGCCATCGCTTACACGGGCTCATTATCAACAGCTTTTTTATAAATAACCAAAATAACACATGGGTATTTGTGGGTATTTGAAAAAAAAATTTATAACTCATTGGCATTTTTGCGCGTTAGCAATAGCGGTCATTGATTATTTCAACTACAATATAGCGTTTTTTTAGCAATGGTACAAATGGGATTTAGGTGCTTGCTCCGACCGACGGGCCGAATGAGGGCAGGCGGTATGACGACAAAATCATTATAAATATTTTTTTATATTTATTCCGGTAAATACCTTTAAATGAATAAATACTTTGCTTCAATTCTACTTATTTCGTCATTCTGTTTAACAGCGGTCTGCGCGGGGCAATTGTCAGCAACTCCGCATCCTTATCTCGGTAGTTATGCTGATTGGCAGTTTGAAAAAGTTGTAGGGTCTAAGATTAAATTTAAGAACGGAAAAATTTTCGACGCGCATCTATATCAACTAAAATACATAGGGCAGGTTTCTAATAATATAAAACCACCTTTTTTGATATTTTCTGGCCGGGATTGCGACGAATGTGATGCAAATATTTCAATTTATATCCATTCGCCCGGAGAAAGGAATTTTATAGTTGGGCATGGCGAAAACACCTATCCATATCCCGGAACCGAAAAGGATGTAGAAACTAATAAATTAGTCTATACATCAAGAGTGTTTTATGGCGAGGTATTAAAAGGCATAAATGGTGTGATTTGGTACGAACATAGAATTTTGGACAATAATAAATGGGGCGATTTTATATTTTTTGTAAAAATTAAAAATGGCAAAAAAAATGATGTTCAGCTAAAAAATAAGAAACTATTAATTGAGACATTAGAAATGTTGCAAAATGGTTTTTGTAAAGAAATCAAGGGGGTGAACTATACAAGTGAGCCGTAGATCGTTGGATGATCCATCTTGATTTGCCGCCTGCTTATTTCAGAGAGTCACAAGTAGCCTTTTCGCATATCTCAGGGGTAGTTTAGCTGACATAAGTGGAATATATACGCTATAAACAGCGCATATCCGCTAGTTAGCAGCAAGTTTAACGGAAATTACCAATCGACGCAATAAAAATTAAAGCTTATGACAGATAGTAAAGAAATAATTAAGATTGGACAACTAGAAATAAAATTCCTGCTTGAATCTTCGGACACCAATGGACAAATGACAATGTTTGAGTTTTTAGTCCCTGCTGGCGCAAAAGTACCATTGCCACATTACCATGAACACTTTGACGAAGTAGCGTATGGTCTTGAAGGTATTATGACCTTTACTGTGGACGGAAAAACTATAGAGTTAAGACAAGGACAATCTTTATTTATTCCAAGAGGAATAGCACACGGATTTAACAACCTTGGACAACAAACCGCTAAAGCACTTGCAGTTGCAACCCCAGGGCTCATT
>JANXTT010000147.1 GCA_025352225.1 Mucilaginibacter sp.
AAAAGACTCTTTTTCCAATCAGCCAATTTTTGTTCAATACGTGCAGCTTCTTTATCCTGAGAAGCCTTATCCTTCATATAATCTTTAATTCTTATACCTTGTGGATTTGATTCTTCAACAATTTTAGCATTAAACTGGCGCTGTAAAAACATATCATCCATACTTACATCATAAAGATTTCTTTCCGGGTCAGAAACATCCATTTTAGCGAATACAAAGCGGCATTGTTTAAACCTTAACCAACATACCGGTTGTATACCAATAGTATCACCGTTTGATAATTTTAAAGTTGCCAATGGAGCAAGGCCAATAATCCGGGTTTCAACTTTTCCGGCATGCCTGTCATAATACACGTCTTCTTTAATACGGTATCCTACTACTTTGTTGGGGCTAAAATCATTTAGTTGTTTTACACTACCAATTTTATTACCGTCTTTGTCTAACCTGTCAACCATAGCGGTATCTGTTAATTTAGACATTAACTGGTTATATGTTAATGGCGAAGTGAATTTATCTCCCGACGGATTTATAGTTGTAGGTGTAGCATCGTAAGGTACAATGGCACCATCTTTAATCCCTTTAAGCAGGGTTTCTATAAGTGTGGAACCAGGTGTATTGAACTTTGCATTTTTAGGGTCTTTTAAATCAATGTCACGTTTATATTCATGATACATTTGAATATAATTTTGATTAGGCTCTTTCAAAACAAAAGGCCTTGCTTTAAGCATGATATCGCTTTTCAGATAACCATCGTCGCTGTCTTTTACAGTCTTTAACGTGTCAATTTTATTGTTTGCAGGCAACTTGGCATAAGAAGAAGTATCAACTTTTGCAGTTTGAGTTACTTTTTTGTGAGTTGTTGTCTTTTTTCTTGTTTTTGCTTTTTTCTTAGTTTGAGCCATCAAGCTTAAACTACCTACTAATGTAATAAACAAAACAAATATGAATTTCTTTTTCATGATCTCTCTTTTGATGTCCGTATTTTAATTTTTTGTTTAATCATTAATTTGCTGAGGCAGTAAGCTTAGCTGCTTTTTTGCTCTTTTTAGCTATAATTATCGTCCGTGTTTTCAGTTGGTTGGTTATAACCTCAGGTGCAGACATTACGCACCTGAATCCAATATACGAATGCGCCCCATCCTGCACTTCATAGTTACGGGTTGTTGTGTTCAAATCGTGCGCGTTATCTTTCCATGAGCCGCCTTTTACAGCTTTACGTTTCATTACATCTGCATCGCTATCCGGTACGTCTAATAATAATGCAGGGTCACGATCAGCAACAAACTCACGAGCAGACGGGCTGTAAGCATCCAGCGTCCATTCAGAAACATTTCCTTGCATGTTATATAATCCAAACACGTTAGGCGCATATGATTTTACAGGAACAGTTTGAATAGAACCATCTCTTGTATAATCACCTTCACCTTGTTTAAAATTAGCTATAGGTAAGTTCTTTTTAGTCTTCTTATCTATATATGAAGGTATAACGTTTTTAGAAGTTGTTTCTACAACACCTTCTGCGTTTTCTGCATTTTTTTCACCGCCTGATCCAGCATACTCCCATTGTGCCTCGGTTGGTAATGTAAAGGTAACTCCCAGATCCCTTAAATTATCATCCAATGATCCAGATATTATACCTCTCCAGCTCGAATACGCACGGGCTTGTTTCCATGTTACTCCAACAACCGGATAATTGTCAAACCCTTTTATGCTAAAATAATTATTTACTAAAAAGTCAGATTGCGAGTTAGGAAAATCTTCTGCCCAAACGTTATTGTCTGGCACTACTTTAACGGTGTCTGTTACGGTTTTTCCAGCATTGGGCCCGCCAGCCTGAACATGAGCATAAGTAAATGTTGCTTTATCCCTATTGAGTATTTTTTTACCATTTTGGATGCTAACTAAACCCGAAAGTTTTTCACTATTAGCTTGCCAGAAAGGCACTTTGCCGTTAATATCAATTTTACCCCAATTAATTCTTTTTGCAGTCGAATCCTTAACACTTTTATTTTTGCTCTTTATTTTAGCGTTGTAAAAATATTTAGGATCTTTTAGCATGTTTACAGCAACTGAATCTGCAACCCAGTCAACAAACTTACGATATTGTTTATTACTAACCTCGGTTTCATCAATAAAAAAAGCACTTAAACTTACGCGTCTGGATGTTGTATCCGCAGTTAAAGAATCATTAACCGCGCCTCGTTCAAATATGGTTCCAGCTGGTATATAAACCATGCCCGGAGGCGCCAGAGGGGCTTTGCCAGCAAAGGGTCTAACTGCGCTAGGCACGTCATAAATTTTTGAACTTTTGCAAGCAAAAAATATTGACGATGTTAATGCGAGTACAGTTGCTATTTTTACAAATTTTGAATTCATAATTCTATTCAATAATTAATTATAATGATAATATTTAAACTTAACCTAAATTTCAATCTAATGTTTTTATAATTTATATTTCAAGGTTAATGAAAATATTTTATATGCCTGATTGCCGCTTACTGGCCCGTTAGCAGGGTTTGTATTTGGCTGATACCCATCAAATAAAGGACTATTTACAAAGTTATATTGAAAATTGGGGTTAAGCACCACCTTATCATTTCCAAACAATCCAGGTAAAGCTATATTTGTACCCAGGTTTACAGGAATTACAATGAAACCCGCACTACTCGCAATATAACCTCCGGAATGCTCCTTGGCCCCCTTTTGTAATTTAGCAGAGGAATTATCATTCGACCTATTGGTATCATGATCATATAGTTTAACCGATGTATTTATGAAACCTGCTCCACTACCCAAATAAATTGCTTTTACAGCGTCTGACCATCCGTTTGATGAGTCAAAATGTGTAATTTCTCCTAAGGCTATTCGGAAATTTATATTTCCTGTAAAATATGTATCTATAACTTTAGGGTAATATAACCTATGTCCGGCGTCAACACCCGATAACATGCCATATTGACCTTCAATTCCAATACTTAGATAGGGGTTAAAATCGTAATCAAGTTTAAGTATCCCAGCACCACCTACAGGGTTGTCACTCCAATTTGATTGTAAAATTGTTGCTCCGCCCCCAATCCCTACTCTAAAGCCCTTTTTATTAAGGCCGTAGTAATAGTCAATTTGACTATAAGCAGATAGTGAACAAAAAATACTTAAGGATGTAAATACAAAAAGTGAAAATAAGTAATTTTTATTTTTGGAAAACTTAGTAATAGTTATTTTCATTATATAAGATTTGTTGTTTGTTATCTTCTTTAATTGCGTTGTCTTTTCAATTTGTAAAAATATAAAAAATTTCATAAATACAAACTAAATAACTTTTTGCTTGTTTAAATTAAATTTTAATACCATTTTGCTTGTATATTTTTAAAATATTAACATTTTATGTATGTTTATTGCGTTTTTGTTAAATAGACTAATTGCTTAACAATAACTAAAATTTTTATTTTATAGATTACTATTTGTAATCTATAATTAAAAATAAATACAAAATTAGCCTGGGTTTCTTCAAAGGGATTATTTGTAATTATATATTTATAATATATAAATTATTTAATAAAAAATCATTATTTTTAAATGAAAACATAATAATTATCTTGAGTAATTATTATGTTTCTTAATGAGTAATTGATTTTTTTGAAATCCTTTTTTGTATACTTTAAATCCGTATCTTTTTTTTACAAGCTTGAAATAAAGTTTATTTATAGTTATTTAAAATCGTTTTGGTTAATAATTAACGTAAATATTTATTGTCCAAATTTAAAAAAACGGTTAAATGAGTGTTTTATTTAAAAGCAACGATAATTATGTAAGTCTGTTGATATTATAAGGCTATAATATTTCTGGAGATTATAAATTATTAAAAAACTTTTTTTTTAAATTAATAGCTGATTTATAAATTGAATAATGCCGATATATGCCTTTAGTACAAAGTTTCTACAAAATCATTCTGTATTTTTAGAAAAAAAAGTAAGGTGAAGATTTTAATAGTTGAAGACGAACAGGGTTTGCGCGAAAGCATTGAAGACTATTTTTCGGAAGCGGGAAATGTTTGTGAAACTGCATCCGATTACAAAACCGCAATGGCTAAAGTAAATGTATATCACTATGATTGTATACTGCTTGATATTACATTGCCTGATGGAGATGGGCTAAATATTCTGAAATATCTGAAAAGTACTAACAGCTTAGATGGGGTGCTTATAATCTCAGCAAAAAACTCTTTGGATGATAAATTGGAAGGCCTGGATATTGGAGCCGACGATTACCTGGTTAAACCCTTTCATTTATCAGAGCTCAGAGCGAGGGTAACAGCTATTATAAGGCGGAAATCATTTAATGGCTCTAATTTATTAGTTTTTAATGAGATCAACATCGACCTGCTGGCTAAAGAAGTGAAAGTTAACGATGTTGTTATAAAATTTACCCGTAAAGAATATGCGCTGCTATTGTATTTTTTAGCCAATAAAGGGAAAGTAGTATCCAAAAATGCCATTGCCGAACATTTATGGGGCGACGGTATAGATATAGCTGATAATTTCGATTTTATATACTCGCATATTAAAAATGTAAGAAAAAAACTGGAAGAAGCTGGTTGTAAAGATTATATTAAAGCCACCTATGGTATGGGCTATAAATTAGCGGATCAATGAAGCTTTTAACCAGGTATAACCGCATTAATTTTGTTACAACCATATTTGTATTGTTTATAACAGGAGGGATATACTACTGGGTGATAAGTTTTATTTTAAATCATCAGATAGATAAAGATATACGATTTGAAGAAAATGAGATATCAAGTTATATCAAACAAAATAACAAACTACCTGCAGTTGTTGATTATAAGGACCAGTTAATAACTTTTTCTGCCACATCATCGATCATACTGCCAAATTTTAGTGATACGACTCATTATGATAAAAAGGAGGGCGAATACGATGCCGCCCGCAGGCTGGTAACCAGTGTTAAAGTTAATGGGCAACGCTATAAGCTATTAATCATTAAATCTAAAGTAGAGACGGATGATCTTATAAAAATTATTTTTGAAATAACTATTGGGGTTATTTTGGTTTTGCTATTGATTCTCTTTATAACTAACCGGTTTATTTTAAACAGGATATGGCAACCATTTTATGACATATTGCACCAGTTACGGGTATTTAACTTAACGGATAACAGCGAAATTGCCGATTGCCAATCTGTGGTAGATGAGTTTAAAGAATTAAACAATGCTGTTGTTAATATGTCGTCAAGGGTAAAAACTGATTACAAAGATTTAAAAGCTTTTACCGAAAACGCGTCGCATGAATTACTTACACCTATTGCCGTTATAAACTCAAAGCTTGATTCTCTCATACAATCTGGTGATTATAATGAACTGCAAAGCAAATTGTTAACCGATGTTTATGGTGCGGTATCGCGGTTAACGCGCTTAAATCAATCTTTATTATTATTAGTTAAAATTGAAAACCGTTTGGTTACGGATGAGCAACAAGTTGATTTAAAGCTTCTGGTAGAAGAAAAAATAAACCAGTTTAGCGAGTTGTTTTTGGATAAAGAGATCACCGTGTTTTGCGACCTGAAAGATAAACAACTTAAGGTTAGCCGTTATTTGATAGAGGTTTTGTTAAATAACTTGCTTAATAATGCCATGCGCCATAACAATAAGCCGGGTAAAATTAATATCATGTTAAACAGCAGTAGTTTAATTATTCAAAATACAGGTAACGCGCCGGCTCTTCAAGATGCCGAAATTTTTAAGCGGTTCAACAAATCATCTAACTCTGATGGTACAGGCCTTGGCCTCACTATATCAAAACAGATTTGTGATAATTACCATTATCAGTTAAAATACACCTACCAAAATCCATACCATATATTTACAGTGTTATTTTAAGTATTACTGATAATTAGCACAGCCGTTCTATATAAATCCAAAATTCATACAGAATTGATACCTTATTTTATACCTGAATAATTACAAAACCAAAACCATGAAAAATTATTTTTTAAGCCTCTTAGGAATTGCTTTATTGGCCACTGCGCCATCTGTTTTACATGCTCAGCAAAAATACGTGCTGGATACAAAAATTGCCCTGCCCGGCGAAGGTGGATATGATTACCTTTCTATTGATAAGGCTAACAATCGTTTATATGTATCGCATGGTACCGCGGTTAATGTTGTTGATATCGCAACCAATAAAGTAGTTGGCATTATTGACGGTATGCAAGGTGTACATGGTATAGCGATAGTAAATAAATTAAACCGTGGTTTTATAAGTGATGGTAGGGGGGATGCTGCGATAGCTTTTGATCTGAAAACGTTTGCGAAAATTGCTACTATCCCTTTAAGCAATAAAGGAGCCGATGCCATTATATATGATCCCGCTTCGGATAAAGTGCTTGTATTTAATGGAGATAGTAAAAACGCATCAATTGTTGATCCTAAAGGTTTAAAACAAATAGGTACAATAATTTTAGGCGGGGCCCCTGAGTTTGCCGTTGCTGATGGTAAAGGCAAAATATATAACAATCTGGAAGATAAAAATAGCCTTGATGTAATTGACGCTAAAACATTAAAGGTTATAAAAAATTATCCGCTGGCACCTTGTGGTGGCCCAACCGGAATAGCTTTGGACGATAAGAACCATCGTTTATTTACCGGCTGCCGCGAAAATAAAGGGCTATCAGTTGTTGATGCCGTATCGGGTAAAGTGATTACCACATTACCAATTGGCGCTGGTGTTGATGCTGTTGAGTATGATGCGGAAACAAAATTGGTTATTGTATCAAATGGTGATGCCACTACAACCATCATCAAACAGCTTTCTGCTGATAAATACGAGGTAGTACAAACTCTGGCTACTCAAAATCGGGCAAAAACGCTTGCTTTGGACAAAGTAACCCACAAAATATATTTAAGTGTTGGCGTGCGCGGTACAGCAAACTCATTTACTGTTTTAGTATATAAGCTGCAATAAAAGCTGCTTTTAGCGTTTTAGAAATGCATTAAATCGGAAAAATGCAGCTCTCCGAGCTGTGTTTTTCCGATTTGTTGTTATATTAGCACCATAATTTTACATTATAATTATAATTAGGGTGTAAATCTTTAACTAAAACAAATGGCATTTTTAGATCATGTATTAGAGCCTCCTTCTTACGGGTGGCAGGATGAGAACGGCGAATTGATCAAACCAACAACCAAACAAATATTGAGGGAGTTTTTTACAAGGCTCAATGTATATAAAGATCGTAAAAACTGGTTGGGTTTTTTTAGCTGGTTAAAAGTATTGTGCCTTATTCCGTTTTTCTTTCTGTTTGTATTTAAGTTTTTTAGCTTGTGGATGCTGTTGGTAGCTTTTGTATATAGCATGATTATAATGGGTACACATGGTACTATTTGGTATCATCGGTATTGTACGCATGGAGCTTATAAATTCAAAAATAACTTCTGGAGGTTTTTAACGCAAAATTTAACACTTAAAATTATTCCCGAAGAAATTTACGTGGTATCGCACCATGTGCACCATGCTAAGTCGGATAGGCCGGGCGATCCATATAATGCCTTTGGTGGTTTTTTATATTGTTTTTTAGCCGACGTGAACCATCAGCCCATTGCCCGAAACTTAAGTGCTGATGATTATGAACGCGCCGTTCAACTGATGAAACATACCGGCCTTAAAACAAATACCTATCAGCAATATCAAAAATGGGGTTCGCTGGCGCATCCGGGTATGGCCGTGTTGTATTGGATCATTAACTGGTCGTTTTGGTATGGCGCATTTTATTTGTTAGGCGGCAATGCGCTGGCCTGTACAATTTTTGGAGCGGCAGGTTTTTGGGCCGTAGGCGTACGTACCTTCAACTACGATGGGCATGGCCAGGGCACCGATAAAAGAAAAGATGGTGTTGATTATAATCGCGATGACATGTCTATCAATCAGTTATGGCCCGGTTTTGTAGCAGGGGAGTGGCATAACAATCACCACCTTTTTCCAAAAAGCGCACGCTCGGGTTTTATGGCTCATCAGGTTGATTTTGCTTGGTATTATATCAAATTCTTACATATCATCGGTGGAGTGTCGTCTTACCGCGATTCCAAAAAAGATTTCTTGGAACGCTATCATAAACCCTATCTGGAAGGTAAATTAATAACAAACCCTGAATTGCAAAGTGGTGAGGTGTATAAATAAATTATTGATTTTAATACGCATACCCTTACTGGCAATAACTTTATTAAAAAGAGCACTATTAACTTTACTCTTAATTGTTAACGTCTTTTGTTATGCCCAAACCAATAGTGTTAAGCAAATAATAACTCCTAAAGTAGTTGTCATAAAATACAAGGGGCAGTCAGATACTTTGCGTATGCCAAACGTCTCTTTTCTTTATCCTCAACTTAAATACGCGCTTGAAAAACAAATGTTTAACGGTGATACTTTCGATCAGACTATCAAAAAGTATAAAAGATGTGGTTGTGGAATAACCGGATGTGACTATTATATCACCTTTCAAAATAGTAACATTATATCTATTGTTTTATCTTTTGAGACAATTGGAGCTTACCCAGATCATTGTGAAAAGTGGTTGAATTTTAATATTCATACAGGAAATATATACTCCCTTCACAATGAAATTACATCAAATGGGTTGAATTGGGCTTTAGATAACTACAAAATTTCAATGAAAAAACAAATTTTACAAGATAAAAAAGACAACACTGATGAAAGCGACGAAGACGTTTTTACGCTAAATAAATCAATAGATGAGCTTACGGTGGAAAGTTTCATCCAAAAATACGTATTTACGGTTAATGGTATAAAATTTAGTACCGAATCTGTAATGCCTCATGCATGGAAGATTTTTGAACCGAATAGAGATTGGGAAGTGGGATATGATGTTTTAAAACTTTTTACACAGCCAAATGCTATTATATTAAAAAAACACTAAGGCCTTAATGCGTTGAATGTTAAATTTAAGTAGAGGCCATAAAAGTGATAATATATACGATCTTTATTTAAATACTGTTAAGCAATAACCTCAAAAAAGAGTTAATAGTTTTCGTAAAGGTTCTGAATAAATTGAACAGCTTCTAAAAATTATTATACATACAAATTTTTATATTATTATTTTGCATAATCCAAAAGTTTCGCTTTAAGCGTAGGTGGAAGCTTCCAAGTATAATTGGTAGCAATATCCCGGTAGGTTGTTTTCCAGGCACTTGACTTGGGATCTTTTAGTTCATTTCTATTTTTATGGAGGTATGCTGATATCTCAAAGACCTGATGAAATGAATTATATGCATTTTCGCTGTTATTAAACGCGAGAATAGCATTATCTACATCTTTTTCAAATAGAAAGGCAAATCCCTTAGATTCCCACGAATCTGCTACATCATAATATTTGGCAAGGGCTATAGCGGGTAATCTAATCGCAGGATTAATAATTCGTTGATCTTCTTGTATTTGACTGTCCAATCGAGTCATTTCTCTTTTTTCGTCTCTTGTTAAAATCTTTTTATCAGCTAGTTTATAGTATTCTACTTTTGAAATGGAATCATTGTTTCGTACTGGTGCTATAGAGATCATATATTCCTTATTTACCTCTTTATAGTAATCTTTCCACCCATCCTTTAATTTATTAGATGGTGTAACATTGGAAAAAAACTGGGCGAGCATCCTTTTCTGGCCAAGATCTTTGTTTAGTACTATTAAATCGGTAACATACTTATCGTACTGTTGTACTTCCTGAAGGCCAGCAGTACGGTCGCGGAATCCCCAATCAATAATCGTGGTAACTAAAACAAGTGCCACGCTGCCGATAAACCATTTTATTACTTCAATTCTAAATTTATACTTCTCAAACTCTAAATTACGCTCTTCAAGTGTTTGGTTTGTGATAAGATTATCTTCTGCCATTTTTAATCATTAAAAATTATTATACTTTTGGTGAAAATGTTGCCCTATATAATACTAACTGACTAATTTAAATTAGGATATACGAGGGTATTATATATATAAGGCTAAATATATAGTATAATATTATCAAAAGTTAAATCTTTTTTTTAACAACGCTTGGTTGTTAACTCTTCACACAAAATCCATAGAAACTGAAGTGAAAAAAATATTAGTTTCATGTAGCTTTAAAAGCTCATGTCGTAGCCTTGTTCATTTACGGAATTTGAATCTCTTTAAGCTTATTTGATAAGAGGCTGTATCATCAGTATGAAAACAGCCTCTTATTCGTTGACTTATTCGGGTAGGTAGTGGAGACCGTTTTCGTATAAACGATTCGCAGAGCCTCCAATTTACTTATGGTACAACCTCCCTTCAAATATTACAGTTCTTCGCCATGCTGGCTTTGGTCAAGGCCCATCACTTCTTCTTCGGCCGATACACGCAGAGGGCTTATCATATCGGTAATTTTTATCAGCAACAGCGAACCAAAAAACGCGAATGCCGATACCCCTACAAGTGCTATCAATTGCACAAAAAACAAATGCGTATGGCCATAATATAAACCATTGCCTGTTGTATTGCCACTATTTACGTTGGTATGTGCAAAAACTCCGGTCAAAATCATACCCACCATACCGCCTACGCCATGGCAAGGAAAAACATCCAGCGTATCATCAATGCTGGTACGTGAGCGCCACATCACCATCAAATTACTCACTACCGATGCCACAATGCCAATGACCAGCGAGTGCGATATTGTTACATACCCTGCTGCCGGAGTAATGGCTACTAACCCTACCACAGCACCAATACACGCGCCCATTGCCGATGGTTTTCTTCCCATTAAAATATCAAAAAACAACCACGTCATGGCCGCTGCCGCTGATGCAGTAGTAGTGGTGCCAATAGCGGTGGCCGCCAAGGAGTTGGCACCAAATGCCGAACCTGCATTAAAACCAAACCAGCCAAACCACAATAAACCTGTACCCAACATTACATAACTGATACGTGCCGGAGAGTGAACAGGCTCATTACGCTGTTTAAGATATAATGCCGAGGCCAAAGCAGCCCATCCGGCAGACATATGAACAACAGTACCGCCTGCAAAATCAAGTACACCCAATTTGCTTAATATACCATCGGGGTGCCAGGTGGCATGGGCCAATGGGGCATAAATAAACACCAGGAATAAACAAAGGAATATAATATAAGAGTTAAAGCGTACACGCTCTGCAAATGCGCCCGTAATTAAGGCTGGTGTAATTACCGCAAATTTAAGCTGATACATGGCAAATAATACCAACGGAACTGTTGGTGCCAGTTTCCATGTGGCATTGCCTAACATACCCTTCATCATAAAAAAGGTAGATGGATTACCAATAACACCCCCTATCGACTCGCCGAAGCAAAGGCTAAAACCGCAAACAACCCATATAATAGTAATAACACCCATACAAACAAAGCTTTGCAACATGGTAGACAGTACATTTTTTTTACTCACCATGCCGCCATAAAAAAATGCCAGTCCGGGTGTCATTAATAAAACCAATGCGGTTGATGTTAATAACCAGGCCGTATCGCCGGTATCCATTTTAGTAGTAGCTACGGTAACGGTTTCTACCGATGGGAAAACAAGGGCAAGTATAAGTACGATAACAAGTACCGCAAAAGGTATTATTTTTTTCATTGAAGTAATTTGAGGTTTTGTAAACAGTAATAATTGGAGCAACACAATATCAGGCCGGAGCCGATAGGTATGCCGGTTTTTTTTTAATAAGTACAATCAATACAAAGCCGCAACTGATTATTTAGTTGTTGTTTGTGTAAAATGAAAATTAAATAACCTCAATTTTACCAAAACCCATGAAAAGGAAAGAGGATCAGTTTCCGGAAGGGGATATGTCCCCGGGGGCGGCTGCCATAGATGTTTTTTAAATAATTGATGCTTATAACCAGGTTATTGCTGGTGTTAAGCACATCTTTTACAATGTTTGCAGGTTTAAATGTTTGGGAGGTTATTTGCCCCGCGCTTACCATATTGGTAAAAGCATCTATGCTATTGGTTTCCTTTTTAGAAACTGTTGTAGTAGGATTTGCTTCTTTTGAACGCTTAATATGGCTTAAATCAACAGGCGTACTGTAAGCACGCATACCAAATACCAATAAAAGTAAGATGGTTGATTTTATAGCCCGGTTAAACATGCGATAAATATAGGCATGTTTTTAATATTCGCTATATTTTTTGTTTTTTTATCTGAAATTTTTCAATATCAAACCTTTTTACGTGGTGTTTTTATCTTTCTGCGAAAATAATGGCGGTTAATCAACTTTTTTTTACTGTTTTTATGTTATTTAAAAATAGTGTAGAACATAGCTATAGCAGCCGAGCCCATTGCGAAAAAGGTGAACCATAGTAAGGTTTTTGAAAACAGGCCACTTTTATACTCACCCATTATTTCCTGGTTGCCGGCAATATTAACAATCAGAAATAACAAGGGAACTGCGGCTACCCCATTAAGCACAGCCGCGTATACCAGCGCTTTAACCGGGTCAATCCCTATAAAGTTTATTAATAAGCCAACCAATGTGGCAACTGTAATTACCGCGTAAAAGCCACGGGCGCGTTTTAATTTATAGTTGAGGCTGGCTCGCCAGTTAAATGCCTCGGATACAGCATAGGCCGCCGACCCCGAAAGTACTGGTACAGCTAACAAGCCCAAGCCGATAATGCCAACCGAAAATATAACCTTTGATAAAAAACCCGCGTTTGGAAAAGTGTGTACCAGTGGCTCAAGTGCTTTGGCGGCATCGGCGGCAGTTTTAACATCCAATACCCCGCCGCTATGCAGCACGTTTGCACCTACCACAATAATGCACCATGTGGCAAATTCCGAAAATATCATCCCAAAATTATTGTCTATCCGCATCCGTTTAATATGCAGCCAGCTTACCATGGGTTTACCTTTATTTACCAAATGTTTTTCCTTTTGTTCCTCAACTTCCTGTGATGCCTGCCAAAAAAACATATATGGCGAAATAGTAGTGCCCAACACACCTGTAATTATAAAAAGGAAACCAAAACTAAACTCAAAATGGGGCACTACTGTTGCCCTTAATATAGTTGCCCAGGGTTGGTGTATCATAAATACCGTTAACGGATAGGCAAGCAGGGTGATAGCCAGCCATTTTAAAATTTTGGAATATGCTTTATAAAGGGTAAATATTTCTAACAATAAGATAGTGATTGTAAATACTAACGTGAGTACAATAAAAGGAGCAGGTACCAACAACTGCGCCGCTGCTGCCATAGCCCCAATATCAGCACCTATATTAATAGTGTTGGCAATAACTACTAAAGCAACAACACTATATAAAACGGTGCGGCTATAATGTTGCTTTACTACCGCTGCTATGCCCTTGCCGGTTACCAGGCCTATGCGGGCGCATGATTCTTGCACGGCCATCATAAACGGAAGCATGTATAGGGCGGTCCATAACTGGCCATAACCAAATTGCGCCCCCGTTTGCGAGTACGTAGCAATGCCCGATGGGTCATCATCAGCAGCACCAGTAACCAGGCCGGGGCCAAGCAGTGTAAAAAATTTTAATACCTTATTTTTAGATGGTTTGGCAGGTACTGTTTCCATAGTATAAATAGCATTAAGGTTTTAATAAACGGTGTCTGGTTAATATAAATGCAATTTTTGCCGCTGGTATACGTTATATAAAATGCCGTTACCGGTTGTTAAAAACTGTTAAACATTGTGTTTTAACAAAATTTAACTACAAAGGTTGTTATATTTGAAATATAAATATTTTTAGTGGTAATAAGTACATATTGTATCCTGCTAATTTTATTCTGATACTTTGTTTTTTAGCATATCTTTGCAGTTAAATTATGAGCGTCTGTTTATACAGGCTAGTTTAATGTTAAGTAATTTCTATTAAAAATTTGGTTATGTTAAGTTCAACATTATTATTTTTGAGTGCTCCGGATATTACCGTCATTCTAATTGTGGCCCTGGTTTTATTTGGGGGCAAAAAACTTCCTGAATTGGCCCGGGGACTTGGGCAGGGTATCCGAGAATTTAAAGATGCTACTGATGGCGTTAAAAACGACATCAACAATCAGGCAAATAAAGAAGCCGAGAAACCAGTTGCCCCTGTGCCGCCACCGGTTACTAACACCACCCCAACATCAGATCTTCCAGCGTACACTCCGGTTAACGAGGTGCACACTACGCCACCCAATACGCAGCCATAACATTTATACCATATAAACCTTCACATGATATTTTTTATTTCTTAAGCTATGCAATACAACAGACTAAATAATCTATTGGGCTGGCTTTGCTTTGTCATAGCGGCAACTACCTATACGTTAACCCTTGAGCCATCCGTAAGCTTTTGGGATTGCGGCGAATTTATTTCCTGCGCCTACAAATTGCAGGTCTCGCATCAGCCGGGTTACCCGCTTTTCGCGATGATTGAAAAGGCATTTTCGTTGCTGTCATTCGGCAATAAAGAAAAAGTACCCTATTTTACCAATCTGGGTACGGCCCTTACCAGTTCGGCTACAATTATGTTTCTCTTCTGGACTATAACTGCCCTAGCTAAAAGGTTGATGGCCAAAACAAATGATGTAATGGACCAATCGCGTACCATATTAATTATGGGTGCCGGTTTGGTAGGCGCTTTAGCTTTTGCTTTTTCTGATACGTTTTGGTTTTCTGCTGTAGAAACTATCGTTTGGTCAACCTCAACACTATGTACCGCCCTGGTTTTTTGGGGCATATTAAAATGGGACGCACATGCTGATGAGCCCGGTGCCGACCGTTGGATAATATTTATAGCGTATGTAATGGGGCTATCAATTGGTATTCATTTACTTAACCTGGTAACCATACCTGCTATTGCACTAGTTTATTATTTCCGCCGTGGCACGGTTATTAATACCAAAAACACCATTGTTGCTATAATAGTAGGTGTAGCGGTTTTGCTGCTTGTACAATCGGGTATTATACAATACACCGTAAAATTTGCCGCCTATTTCGATTTGTTTTTTGTTAACTCATTGGGCATGGGCTTCGGCAGTGGAGCATTGGTGTTCTTAGCCATATTAATTGGTTTAATTGTATATGCGATATTGTACTCTATACGTAACAATAAGCCAACCATGAACCTGGCATTTTTATGTATTGCTTTTATTTATTTGGGTTACAGCTCATTTGCCATGATCATTATCAGGGCCAAGGCTGATCCTAATTTAAATAATAGTGACCCTGATAACGCTTTCACCATGTTAAGTTACCTAAACCGCGATCAATATGGCGATAGGCCCCTTACTTATGGTCAGTATTTTGATTCCAAAGCAATCGATCAGACAGAAGGAAGCACCATCTATCGTAAAGGTAAAACCCAATATGAAAAAGCAGGTACTAAACAAGTTACTGTTTACGATAGAAATACGTTTCTTCCCCGTATTTATGATGCCGAAGGTGATCATCCTCAGTTTTATAAAGACTGGCTGCATTTAGGCGAAGGCGAAAGCCCAACAGTAGTTGATAACTTTAAGTTTTTAGCTAGCTGGCAGATATATCAAATGTATATCAGATACTTTTTATGGAATTTTGCGGGCCGTTATAATGATATTGATGGTCAAAGTAACATATCAGGCATTGACGGTAATTGGACAACCGGTATTTTCGATGCTGGTAAACATTTACCAAAATCAATTACCCAATCCAAATCGTACACACCTTTATATGCCTTACCTTTAATTATTGGTTTGTTTGGTGCGTGGTATCATATTCGCCGTAACAGGCGATATGCGTTAGTTATAGCCTTGCTTTTCTTTTTTACAGGTTTGGCTATTATACTATATGTTAACCAACCACCGCTTCAACCCCGCGAAAGAGATTATTCCTACGTTAGTTCGTTTTATGCCTTTGCCATCTGGATTGGTTTAGGAGTTATAGCGCTTGCCGATGTTTTAAGGCAGATACTTACGCCTAAAATTTCGGGCTTGGTAGCAACAGGTGTATGCTTACTAGCGGCACCTATATTGATGGCCTCTAAAGAATGGAAAGGGCACGATAGATCAACCAAGTGGACACCGCACGATATGGCGTATAATTATTTAAACTCCTGCGCGCCCAATGCTATTTTATTTACCTATGGTGATAACGATACTTACTCTTTATGGTACGACCAGGAAGTTGAAGGCATCAGGCCGGATGTGCGTATTGTTAACCTGAGTTTATTAGGTACCGATTGGTATATACGCGGTATGAAACATAAAATGAATGCTTCTGAACCTCTGCCTATAACAATGCCTAATGAAAAATTTCAGTTAGGGGTTCGTGATGTGGTTTATTATAGCGATGGTAAAATACCCGGTTCTATTGAGTTGAAAGAAGCGTTTGATTTTATTACATCTGACGATAGCCGCGCTAAAGAAGTTCTATTTCAAGGTGGTGAGCCGATGAACTATTTGCCAACTAAAAACTTTAAGATAACCATCAATGCAGACGATGTTATAAAAAATGGTGTTATCCCGGCAACGCAAAAAGATAAAATTGCGCCTGTTATGGAGTGGAAATACACTTCTAATTACGTTACTAAAGATAACCTGGCTATGCTGGATATTTTGGCCCACAATAACTGGAAGCGGCCAATCTACTTTGCCATTACTGTAGGGAGCGAAAATATGATAGGTTTACAGCCCTATTTATATAAAGAAGGCTTTGCTTATCATTTAATGCCTTTTAAAACAGATACATCTGCCGCAGCTAAGGAGCAGGATAAAGTAAACACCATGGTGATGTATAATAACGTGATGAACAAATTTAAATGGGGTAATATGAAAAACGCCACTTTTCTTGATCATGAGTCAACTACCATGTTCTACCCCGTTATTTTAACTTTGTATGTTACCTTATCGCAAAAGCTAATGCAGGAAGGCCACCCCGACCTGGCAGCTAACGTAGCCCATAAGTATTTACAGGTTATGCCCGATATTTATCCAGATATTACCATAGCGTTGCGAAAAAATTATCTGGCACAAACATTATATCAGGTTCATGATGTTGCGGCGGCCAATAAAATGTTAAACAGCATTGATGATTATGTAGTTGATCAACTCAATTACGACTATCATTTACTGCAAGATAATAATAGTTTAAATGCACAAGAAGTTCAGTACGGTGTGCAGTTGATCAGTTCAATGGCGGCAATTACCAAGCAAAACCAGCAAACCGCGTTAAGCGCTAAATTTGCCGGCCAGCTAAAAGATTATGAAAGTAAATTTGCAAGTTTGGTAAGCCAGCAGCATTAATAGTTTCGATAAAAAATTACCAAAACCAGGCTCTACGCCTGGTTTTTTTGTTTTTTACCACATTGAAAACGGTATTAGACTGGCATCTGATATTTATTTATAATTTTGCGCTGAAAATGGCATGATAATTTACGCCATTTAAAAATACATTTACTAAATACCTCCTTCATGAAATACATCTGCCAGATCAAAAAAAGAGGATTGTTGTTTATTACCTTCTTAAGTATTTTACTCACAGCTAACCATAGTTTTGGCCAATTAATATATCAGCCATATTCTTACCCGTTTTATCAAAAATTGAATAAGGTTATATACTCGCCGGCAAAAAATCTGCACACGGCCCTAAAGCCTTATCTTATTGGCGACTCGAGCACTATCAGAACCGTGTACGACTCGCTTATGCAGAATGATGTTGATAACTCTGAACGGAGCTGGATGCACCGCGTATGGTTTGGCGGCCATATGATTGATATTAAAAACAAAGATTATACCTTTCATTTTGACTACCTTACTGATATTGGGTTAGGGCGCGAGTTTAGCCAAAACCTCACAACCAATTTAAATACCCGAGGTTACCAGTTAGCAGGTACGGTGGGTGCCAATTTCTTTTTCTACACCAGCGGGTACGAAAATCAAGGCGTATTTGCCAATTATGTACATAATTATATAGCCAACGTGGGTATTGTGCCCGGGCAAGGCTACGATAGAACCCGCGTGGGTGATAATGCAGCTAAAAACAGTAGCGATTGGTCGTCGGTAACGGCGTTAATAGGGTATGCGCCCAGCAAAGCGATAACTATAGCCCTGGGCGAAGATAAAACCTTTATAGGCGATGGATACCGATCGGTATTATTGTCTGATTATGCTTCTAACTACCCTTTATTGCGTTTTACAGCCAACATAGGCAAACACTTGCAATACATGGCTATGTGGGCCTATATGGAAGATCAAAATGCCCCTCAGTTTAATTCGTTTTATAACTATCGGCGTAAATGGGGTGCATTTCATTATCTCGACTGGAATATAACAAACCGAGCCTCATTAGGCTTCTTTAACGCGCTCATAGCGGCTGAGGCGAATGATCAGGGCGACCCGCATGGGTTTGATGTTAATTATATTAACCCTGTATTATTTGTAAGTTCGCTGGGCCCGTCAGGCTCCCTGGCCGATCATACCTTGTTTGGCTTTAACGGTAAATATAAACTACTTGATAAAACTACGGTATATGGACAAGTACTTATAGATCAGTCCACAACGTCAACAAGCAGCCGCAATGCCTATCAAGTAGGTTTCAGAGGGGCCGATCTGTTTAAAGTAAATAGTTTAAATTATTTGTTTGAATTTAACACGGCGGCTCCATACACTTATTCAAGCCAAAATCCAATAGTTAGCTATGCCGAGCTAAGCGAGCCACTGGCACATCCGTTTGGGGCAAATTTTAAAGAGTGGTTGGGTATCATCAACTATTCTATCGGGAAGTTTGATTTTCAGGGTCAGCTTAATTATGCCAAATATGGCCTTAATGCCACAACAATCAACTATGGCAAGGATATTAGATTGGCTGATAATGTGGCATTGCCTGCATCGGTTCAAAATACAACAGGGCAGGGGGTAGCCACAAGTTTAAAATATGCAGAGGGCACCATATCTTTTATGCTTAACCCTAAATATAATTTACGGTTAGAGGTGGGAGGTTTGCTCCGTCAGGAAAAAAATGAATTTACTGACACTAAAACAGCCTTGATAACTTTTGGCTTACGCTCCAGTTTCAGAAACCTGTATCATGATTTTTAAACCGGGCTTTACATTAAAGCTCATTTAAAATAATCATTTAAATTATCAATTTATGAAACCTATCTCCAATAAAACAAAATATAAAGTACGCTTTGCCACTGTGTTAGGTATTATATTGTCATTATCTGCATTGGTATCTGCGCAATCAGTATATCAGCCATATAGTTACCAATTTTATCAAAAGCTTGATAGCGATGCTTATTCAACTCAAACAAGGATACATACATCGCTGAAACCATTTTTTGTAGACGACTCCCTGTTAAAGCACCGTTACGATTCATTAATGAATTATGGTTCGGCTAATAATAACCATAGCGGGTTGTACAAAAAGTTGTTCAATGAGCATTTAATTGATGTACGATCAGCAAAGGCTACATTTTATGCCGATCTCTTACCCGACTTTATCATCGGCAGCCAATTTCCTCAAAATAAAACTACCTGGTTAAGCTCAATTGGGTTACAACTGGGTGGAACAGTAGGCAGTAAGTTTTATTATAACATAAGCGGCTATGCAAACAATGCCGTTTTCCCCGACTATCTAACAACCTACATCAACAAGGTTGGTATTATACCCGGCCAGGCTAAGGCCTATAATAATGGGAACAATCAATACAATTGGACAGAGGTAAGGGCTTTAGTTTCGTACACACCTGTAAAATATTTAAACATTGCTGCCGGCCACGATAAAACCTTTATAGGCGATGGGTACCGGTCAATGTTGTTATCAGACTATGCATCGCCATACTTCTTTTTTAAGCTCACCGGAACTTTAGGCGATGTGCGCTATATGGCCATGTTCACCTATATGAACGACCCTGCCACAACATCGCAATACAATATTGACAGAAAAAAATTC
>JANXTT010000153.1 GCA_025352225.1 Mucilaginibacter sp.
TTTACAGCTTCGCGTATTTTAGCAGGCAGGCTTTTAATTTCGCCTATCCATTGCTGCATCTGCTGTGGGGTATACGTTTCTGGGGATTTAAATTTCCCTATTGGATATTGCTGCGGATCAATTTGTTCGGTAATCATGGCATGATAATTTTAATAGATGTGAATGGTATTTTTTATAAAATATTTATAATAGTAAAATATGGGCGTTCAATTAAAACGTTTCCTCTAAATTAGCGTTTTGTACTTGTTTATATTAAAGGAATGTTGAAAAGAATTTTGCTCCTGCTTTTTATCTCAGGATTAACCCAGGCGCATGCCCAAACCTTAAAAACCGATGTTTTAGTAATAGGTGGCGGTGCCAGCGGAGTTGCTGCCGGCATACAGGCCGCCCGTAGTAATGTAAAAACCTTAATTGTAGAGCAAGGCCCCTGGTTAGGCGGCAGCTTAACCGCGGGCGGTAATTGCATTGTAGAAGCTAACCGCAACTTGCCATCGGGTATATGGGGCGAATTTAGGGCCCACGTGCGTAAATTTTACAAAAACACACCGGGGTTTGATACAGCCATAAACGCGGCACTCCGTTTTGAACCTTATACAGGTGCCGCTATTTTGAAAAGAATAACCGATACTGTTAAACATTTAACGGTTAAACTAAACACACCCTGGACAGCTATTAAAAAAGACGGCGATGAATGGAACGTTTCCATAACCGAGAACGGTAAAACAGTTATAGTAAAAGCTCGTGTTGTTATTGATGCTACAGAAACCGGCGATGTAGCTGCTATGGCGGGTGCTAAGTTTAATATAGGCTTTGACAGTAAACAATCTACAGGCGAATGGCTCGCGCCGGAAAAAGCATTGCCGCAAATTCAAGAGATAACATGGATCGCTATTTTAAAAGATTTTGGCCGTGCCGCTGATCGTACCATTGCCAAACCCGCCGGCTACGACCCTGCTTTATACGCCTGCCTTAAAGGCAAAGACACCAAAAAGATGCTGGCCGATGCTCGGCTGCCCAATGATAAATACATGATTAAATGGGGTGAATGTGCCAACAGTTACCCGGTTACTATTGAACAACTTGAACCACAACAACGCGACGATGTGTATAAAAAATTAAGGCTAAATACCTTAGGATTAATATATTACCTACAAACAGAATTAGGTTACAAAAACCTTAGCCTTGATTTTCAGGAGTTCCCAACAGCAGATAAGCTGCCCTATATACCTTTCATCCGCGAGGCGAGGCGTGCCCAGGGGAAAATCACTATGGTTTTAGATGATATTTTTAAACCTTACGACCGCTCCTCTAAACTCTACCGTACGTCCATCGGGGTTGGCGATGCCAGTCCGGGGCAACACTACCCAGTAGGCAGTAATGTGCCTAAGATAGCTTATCCTCCGTTTCCGGGATACACCATACCTATGGGAGCAGTAATTGTAAAAGACATCGAAAACCTGCTCGTTACCGAGAAGGCCCTATCAGTAACCCACTTGGTTAATGCCAGCACTTTTTACCCTTCTGTGCAAATGACATTGGGCCAGGGAGCTGGTGTAGTTGCTGCTTTTGTGGCTTTTTATAAAACCACCACGGCTAAGCTGGATGTACGCAAAGTGCAGGATGAACTACTAACTTATAAAGGCTACCTGATGCCGTTTATTGATATTAAACCTAACGATCCGTATATAAGAGCCATACAACAGGTGGGAGTTACGGGAATGTTAAAAGGCGTTCAAAAAAACGATGGAAAATCCACAGCAGTTTACTTTCTACCCGATTCGGTGGTGCAAACCAGCGAGATCAAACCTGTAATGCTCGAAATTTATACCAGATCGTTTATTTGGTTTAATAAAAACAAGCCAGGCGATGTGTTTACTGTTGGTGACCTATTGTCCTTTATCAGCGAAATGACCTTGGCCGATCCTAAAACACTAGAGCTTAACATGAAAAAGTTTTGGAAAGCACGGTATAAATTCAATACTGATTTTAACATTAACAAACCCATCACCCGCCGCGAATTCACTGTTTTGGTTAATCAATACATTAATCCTTTTGCCCGGTCGGTAGATATTACAGGCAAACTGGTGAACTAATGCATACTACCACACCTAATACGTTTATAATTTTACCTCAATTTTATAATAATGAAAATAGCCGAAGCGCAAAAACTCGTTGATGATTGGATAAATGCTACCGGTATCCGTTATTTTAATGAGCTAACCAATACCGCAATTTTAATGGAAGAGGTTGGGGAAGTAGCGCGTATAATGGCCCGAAGATATGGCGAACAATCTTTCAAAAAATCAGACGAGGATGTTAACCTGGCCGACGAATTGGCCGACGTGCTTTTTGTAATCATTTGCCTCGCCAATCAAACAGGTATCGACCTCACCGATGCTTTAACTACAAATATGCAAAAGAAAAGCATCCGAGATACCGAGAGGCATAAAAACAATAAAAAGTTGCAGTAATATTAAAAAGTCCCAGTTTTGCTAACTCGGTATTGCCATACTAGCGATTATAATAGAAAAAACCTCACAAACTACGCTTAATACAATTGTCACTCCAAATTATACTTCCAGCTTTACCAACCGTTCGCCATCTAAAATTGGTATTGCAGTAGTAATATCAACATTTAAACAAAAGGCAATATCAGCCTCAATACCCAGCTGTTTAAGGCGTTCGCTATGCGATGTTTTTTTGAGATACCCTTTCAAATCATCTTTTGCTAATTGATATAAATCATTCGCACCAAGGGCGGCATCATCAAGCTTATAGTTTCCGGTTTTTAAACGTTCGGTTACCGCGCCGGCAAAGAGAGTATCTTCCAGGTTAAAGTTGTTTTTCCAACCCGCGCAAACTAATAAAACATCTTCCGACTGGGTTTTTAGCCAGTTACAAAGGGCTGTTAAATTTAAAAATGAGCCTATCACTATCCGCTTCGCTTTGATGGACATGTGCAAGGCATGGGTTCCATTTGTAGTGGTTAAAACAACCGTTTTACCTGCAACTTTTTCCGCCGTGTATGAAAACGGCGAATTACCAAAGTCGAACCCCATTACCACCTCGCCATTACGCTCGGCGGCAAGTAAATAATCAAACCCCTTTTCGCGGTAGGCAATGCATTCTTCAACTTCGGCAACGGGTATTATAGCAGTTGCTCCGTTTTCAATGCCGTAACAGATGGATGATGTTGCCCTAAAAATATCAATTACCACAACAATGCTGTTTTCAATATTAAACAAAGGCAACAAGGTTGGTGTGAGGCAAACTTCGAGATTTATCATATATAATATAAGTTCCCCTTACGGGAGATGGCCGATAGGTTAGATTATTTATAAAAAGGTGTTTTTACAATTGTCGCTTTTATTTTATTATCGCGTATGCGGATATAGATATCGGTTCCTTCTTTGGAGAATTCCTTTTTTACATAACCCATGCCAATAGCTTTTTGTAGGGATGGCGACTGTGTCCCCGATGTTACTTTGCCTATCACATTCCCATCGGCATCTGTAATTTCATAATCGTGGCGCGGTATGCCACGTTCAATCATTTCAATACCTACCAATTTACGGGCAACACCCTGCTCTTTTTGCGATAATAATGCAGGCGAGTTTGTAAACGGTTTATTGAATTTGGTAACCCAACCTAAACCTGCCTCTAAAGGCGAAGTGCTATCATCAATATCGTTACCGTATAAACAAAAACCCATTTCTAACCGCAGCGTGTCGCGGGCGCCTAAACCAATAGGCTTAATTCCAAAAGGTTCGCCTGCTTTAAATATGGCATTCCAAATCTGTTCGGCATTTGCATTGTCAAAGTATATTTCAAAACCACCCGACCCGGTATATCCAGTGGCCGATACCAATACATTATCTACACCTGCAAATGTTCCTTTTTTAAAACTGTAGTACTCCATTGATGCCAGGTTAATTGTGGTGAGGCTTTGCAACGCTTCAGCAGCTTTTGGCCCCTGAACGGCCAATAAAGACGTACGGTCGGAAATATTTTTCATATCAACGCCCAAATCATTGTATTTACATATCCAGTCCCAGTCTTTCTCAATGTTGGATGCATTTACAACCAACATATAGGTTTTTTCGTCTATCCGATAAACCAGCAAGTCATCAACAACACCACCATCCGTGTTAGGCATATATGAATATTGCACCTTTCCATCATATAATTTTGAAGCATCATTGCTAGTAACGTTTTGAATCAGTTGTAAGGCATTGTCACCTTTCAAAATAAATTCCCCCATATGGCTCACATCAAATACGCCCACCGCTTTACGTACCGTTTCGTGCTCAGCATTTATTCCTGCATATTGCACGGGCATATTGTACCCTGCAAAAGGTACCATTTTAGCACCAAGCTGTATATGCTTATCGGTTAATGCGGTATTTTTCATAATAAATATATAGTTTTCAACAAGCGCAAAAATAGCAAAATTGGCCGAACATCATGATTGGAGTATTTCCGTATAAAAAGCAATAAACCGTTTGGTAATAAAATGGGTATCATGTTCCTGCTCAATTAACAAGCGCGCATTTTTTCCTATTTGCCGACAAAATTGTTCATCATTTATACAGTGCTTTATAGCATTATAAAACTCACTTCTATTATCTGCAATTAAAATATTATGTCCATCCTTGTAATTCAAACCTTCGGCACCCAGGGTAGTGGTTATAATACATTTTTGCATGGCCATGCCCTCAACTATTTTCACACGCATGCCACCACCTGATAATAAAGGAACAATCATAACAGATTTACTATTCACAAATTCGAGCGCGTCGTCTACCTCGCCTTGTATAAATATCTTATTCAGAGATTCATATTCATCAAAATCTTCGGGAATATTATGACCGGCAACATACAACTTTACCCGCAAATCGCCATCTATAATATCCCTGGAAAAATTATCCAGAAACCATTCCATCCCTTCTCTGTTAGGCATCCAGTCTAAAGCACCCAAAAAAAACAAACTTGGGAATTCGGTTTTCAGGTAATCGGGGTTATATCTTTTTAAATCAACTCCTACAGGCAAAACATGGATAGGTATTTTGGTGGCATATTTCAACATCAGCTGCTTATCCTGGTTGGTTAGCGCAGCAATAGCATCAAAACTATTAAGGTATTTTAACTCAAATTGTTTAATCCTTTTGGCTAATAAACGGAGGTATGATTTTTTAATTGGGTCGTTTTTCTGTTCTGATAAGCGCTGCCATATCAGGTGTTCAATATTATGCGCCCTGTATATTAGCTTCGCATTAGTGTATTTACGCACCGCAGCCAGATATGCCGACATAAACAAACCTTCAAATTGTATAATATCATATTTAGTTCGTTTAAGCTCCGTGGTAAGCAAACGTTCAAAACCAACATCGTAAAACCGGTCTATATTATAATTTTTTTTACCGAGCATGTTTAAAAAAATATCCCATACTGATAGTTTAATGTTTATATCATATGCCTTATAATGGATTTTACTGATCAGATCGTCATCATTTTGGATAGCGGGCCGCTGCTTTTTATTATTTAAGGTAAATACTGAAACCTGATGGCCCTGGTCAACCAGCCCTTGAATAGTATTGCGCACAACAATAGGGTAACCACCATTTTGGGGGAAAGGAACTCGGTTACTCAGTATCAATATTTTCACGCGGGACAGTTAGTGTTTCAACAAAAATACCCAGCACGTTTACCGAATCAAAGGAATTGATTAAAAAAAAGAAAGCTGGGGGTCGGTAACCCTAAATGTTTGTCTGTGATATGGTGTTATACCTATTTTTAATACCGTTTCGCGATGTTTAACAGTAGGGTAACCTTTGTTGTTGTGCCAATCATATTCGGGATGCTCCAGAGCCAGTTGCTTCATATAATCGTCACGATAAGTTTTAGCTAATATTGATGCTGCCGCGATGCTAAAATACTTCCCATCTCCTTTAATAATGCACTCATGAGGGATGTTATTGTATTTTTTAAAACGGTTACCATCAATAATCAAAAACTCGGGCTCTATATGTAACAGCGCGACAGCCCTATGCATGGCTAAAAACGAAGCGTTTAAAATATTAATCTCGTCAATCTCGGTATTATCCACAGATGCTACAGCGAAAGCAATTGCATTAGCTTCTATTTCGCTCCTTAACTGATAGCGTACCTCTTCTGTTAGTTGTTTTGAATCGTTAAGCTTATGATGTTCAAAATTATGTGGCAGTATAACTGCTGCTGCAAATACTGGTCCCGCAAGGCAGCCGCGGCCAGCCTCGTCACATCCGGCCTCCAATAATTCGTACTGAAATCTGGCTAAAAGCATTAGGTAAAGGTACTAATTATGCATTATTCTAAAAAATACGCAAGGTAAGCATTGTAATATCATCAATAGGCCTGCTTTGTACTAACGAACTTACCTCGTACAACAATTTCTGATTTAGCTTGTCGGGAGTAAGTTCCCCATTGTGCAATAAAAAATCCATCAACACGTCTTCATTCCAAACGTCAGCATCCGCAGGTTCGTAATCGAGCAATCCATCTGTATAATTGAATATAAGCGACCCCGGCTCTATATCAATTTCTCCCTGATTTAAAAATGGCAGTTCATCAAAAGCACCAATCATGGTAGTTCCCAATTTTAGATGCACAACCTCACCCTTTGAATAGAGTATGGATGGGTTATGCCCGGCGTTTATATAAGCTAGGCGGCGCGTTTCTTCATTGTATTTAGCCAAAAACAAGGTAATGAATTTTTCGCCTTTGGTTATCTTTATAACTATTTGATTAAGCCGCTCAACAAGGGTGGTCAGGTCGGCCTCAACAGTGGCCCAGGCCCGCAAACTCGCTTGAAAGTTAGCCATAAGTAATGCCGCCGATATACCCTTACCTGAAACATCCGCTACACACCACATAAATTCTTTATCGTTTAAACGAATAAAATCAAAATAATCGCCCCCAATATTTTGATGTGGAAGATACCGGGCTCCAATTTCAACCCCCGTTTCTTTATGTAACTTTACAGGGATCAGCATGTTTTGTACTTCAACTGCCAGCTCCATTTCGCGCTGAAAACGTTCTGCTTCTATCCGCTGCCTAAAAAGCTTTTTATTTTCGAGTGCCACTACAATTACATTCATTAATGTTTGAATGAAATTGAGATCGTTACTGAGCATTTCTTCCGTTGTATTAAACTCTCCAACAAGAGCAAAAGCTAAAAGACGGCTTTTATGGTAGATAGGGATAAAATAATCGTATGACGACAATATGGCATCGCTGCTGGAGGTTAAAGATGCCGGTTGTTTGTATTTATTGAGCCGTGTACATGACTTATGCAGGTCTGCATTCGATTCAAATTTACCACCGTAGCGGGATACGCAAACATAGCTTCCAAACTTTTCTATCATAAAACGAAGCTTGCCAACGCTCAAATAATTTTTTAAGATAACTTCAAGCATATCGGTTAATACCTGTGTCGAGGTATTCTTGTTGATAGCTCTGGTTACTTCAAGCAATGAGTTTAACTCAGATTGCCGCTTAAGCAGTAACCTAATTAATTCCTCTTCGTTGTTATTGTTGTTAAAACCTTGCATTAAAGTTTAAAAGTATGTGGTGCAAATTACAAACTAAATACGTGTATTTTGTGATTTGATGTCAAAAGCGTCACGCAAACCTATAGTTACCAAATTAAAAGCATATACCATTAACATAATAGCCAACCCTGGCAATATGGCCAGATACGCGGCGTCCATAATTATATATCCATAATTCTCTTTTATCATACTGCCCCATGTTGGCATTGGCGGCTGTGCTCCAAAGCCTAAAAAACTCAAACCAGCCTCCAGCAAAATTGCTGAAGCAAAGTTTGACGAAGCCAAAACTAATATAGGCCCTATTATATTAGGCAATATATGCTGCCTAATTATCCGGTAATTACTAAAACCTAATGCCCGCGATGCTTCTATAAACTCAACTCGTTTTAGGCTCATTACCTGCCCCCTTACCAAACGCGCTACATCAACCCACATGGATATGCCAACCGCTATAAATATTTGCCATAACCCTTTGCCCAAAGCAAATGATATAGCAATAACCAATAACAACGCCGGCAATGCCCACAAAACGTTCATTATCCAACTGAGGGCAGCATCTGTTTTACCGCCAAAATATCCGGCAACTGCGCCAATAAAAACGCCTAAAAACAAACTTATAATTACAGCTACCAAACCTACCGCTAATGATATACGTGTACCTAAAATTATACGGCTCAATAAATCACGCCCATATACGTCTGTTCCAAACCAAAACCTTTTAATTACGACCTGATTATCAGTAATTTTATCATAATACTGTTTGCGCACCGCGCCATTAAATACTACACCATCCGCTTTTTTACCAGTAACAACTTCAAAAACGTTAAACTTTAATCGCTCGGGTTTATCTTCATCTCCCATATATCCATCAGCATATATAGAGTCTTTATAGAAATGATACCCAATAATGGGTACGCTTCGGTATATATCAACCTGTCCAAACATTATTTTCTTAAATAGATTTACAGTATCAACCTGCTCACTTTTGTGGATTTTTAACAACATAAATTTAGCACCGGGCTGTTTAATGCTCAGTTGCAAAAGCATGCTATTTGCCTGCGGAGTAGAGTCGGGCATTATAGTATAAGCCAGCAATGCTATTAAAACCGAAAACACAATATAAAAAAAACCCACGAGTGCTAATCTGTTGCACTTAAAGCGTTTCCATAAATTTGTGTAGTAGTTATAATTGGTCAATTAATTTTATAATTCCTTTTGGATAAATATCGTTCATTTAAAGCAAAAAACAATATATATTACAATATCACTTATTATTTCAGATATTCAAACCCAACGATCGTAATTGTTTGCAAATCAATAATTTAATTTTTAATTAAATTACAAATACTTTGCTATTTTTAGTTTAATTGTATACTTGTATTTAATGAGTTCATTTTGCATCTTTAATAAATTACCTTTATTTATGAAATTCAATTATCGTTTATCATTTTTCACCTTGTTGGCGGCAGCTTTAACTTCCTACGGAAGCTTTGCACAAGTTAAACCGCAACCATCTCCAAAAAGCAAACCTATACCATTAGTTAACCAATTAATGGCCGATAATTTACTACCTATTGATCCGGCTGTAATTATTGGTAAGCTTCCTAATGGCTTAACTTATTATATCCGTAAAAACACACAACCAAAAAACAGGGCTGAATTGTATCTGGTTAACAAAGTAGGTTCGGTATTAGAAACTGATGCACAACAGGGCTTGGCTCACTTTACTGAACATATGGCTTTTAATGGTACAAAAGACTTTCCGAAAAACGAATTGGTGAGTTATCTTCAAAAATCGGGTGTTAAATTTGGTGCCGATTTAAACGCTTATACTTCATTTGACGAAACTGTTTACCAGTTGCCCCTACCTACAGATAGTGTTAAAATATTTGAAAAAGGGTTCACTATTTTGGCCAACTGGGCAGGTATGGTAAGTTTTGATACTGACCAAATTAATGGCGAGCGTGGTGTTGTTTTAGAAGAACAACGTTTGAGGGGGAAAAATGCCCAAGAGCGCATTCAACAACAAATATTACCCGTAATTTTAAACAACTCGCGTTATGCGCTGCGGCTGCCTATCGGTAAAGAAGAAATACTGAAAACATTTAAACCGGAAACTATAAAAAGCTTTTACCGTGATTGGTACCGCCCCGATTTGCAGGCCGTAATTGCTGTTGGCGATTTTGATGTTAAAAAAGTGGAAGAACTTATTAAGCAAAATTTTTCAACGTTAAAAAACCCGGTTGCAGAAAAAAAACGCATAAAATACAATGTACCACCAAGCTTAGGCACAGCGGTTAAAATTGTTACTGATAAAGAATTTCCCTACACCCTGGCAGAAATTATTGTTAAACACCCCGCAAGTACAATAAAAAACCAAACCGATTATTTGCAGAATATGCGAATCAGTCTTTTTAATAGTATGCTCAATGCAAGGCTTGGCGAATTAACTCAAAAAGCTGACCCTCCATTTTTATATGGAGCAACAAGCTATGGTGGTTTTTTAGCAAATTTAGATGCTTTTACTTCTATCGCTGTTGCCAAGCCCGGCGAGCTTGAAAAGGCTGTTAAAGCTGTGGTTGCAGAAACCGAACGTGCCCGCAAATTTGGATTTACTGAAACCGAACTTGAACGCGCAAAGGCGTCCGCGCTTACAAATATTGAAAACTCCTGGAAAGAAAAAGACAAAACAAAATCAGTAAACTTTGTGCGCGAATACCAGCAGCACTTTTTGAAAGGCGAGGCTATACCGGGTATTGATTTTGAATACGACTTTCAAAAAAATCATTTCGATCAGATTAAACTGATTGAGATTAATGCGATGGCTGGGAAGTTTATTAATGACCAGAACCGCGACATTATTGTTGAAGGGCCTGAAAAAGAAAAAGATAAATTACCAACACAACAAGCCTTACTTAGCTGGATAAATACAGCCGGCCAGGGTGTTACCGCTTATGTTGACAATGTAAGTAAAAAACCCTTGTTAGAGAAAGTGCCTGTTGGTACTAAAATAATATCAGAACAAAAAGATGCGGCTATTGGCACATCAACCCTTACTTTAGGCAACGGAGTAAAAGTTATATTAAAACCTACCGATTTCAAAAACGATCAAATACTAATTAACGGCTATAGCTTTGGCGGCACATCCTTAGCCAGCGATCAGGATTTTACCTCAGCTAAATTTGCGGCAAGTGTAGAAAACAGTAGTGGCGTTTCCGATATCAATGAAATACAATTAGACAAAATGCTAACCGGCAAAAATGTTTCAATGTCGCCTTACATTAGCGAAATTACACAAGGCGTTAACGGACACTCATCACCCAAAGAGCTTGAAACCGCACTGCAGTTATTATATCTATATTACACCCAGCCACGTAAAGATAATGACATTTGGCAATCAACAATAACACAGATAAAAGCTTCTTTAGTTAACCGAGGGCTTGATCCTTCCAGTGTTTTTCAGGATACATCAGCAGCTATTTTAAACAGTTATAATTTCAGAAGGATGACAACAAGCCTGGCGCAGTTAAATACTGCCAGCCTTGATAAAGCCTACTCGTTTTATAAAGATAGGTTTGCTGATGCAAGTGGTACAACGTTTACCATTGTAGGTAACTTTGACAATGAAAAAATTAAACCTTTGTTAGAGAAATATCTGGGCGGATTACCCGCACTTAACAGTAATTCTACTTATAAAAACCTGGGCATCCATCCACCTGCGGGGCAGGTATCCAAAACTGTATATAAAGGCATCGGCGATAAAAGCACCGTTCAACTGGTATTTAGCGGAGACTACGATTACAACGAGGCCAATAATACCCAAATGGATGCTATGGGCGAGATACTTCAAATTAAAATGATTGACAGGTTACGCGAAAAAGAAAGTGGTGTATATGCACCAGGTGTAAGCGCCCGCTATAGTAAATTACCCGAAGGCCGATATACCATTACCATACGTTTTGGTTGTGCACCAATTAATATTGACAAGTTGGTTAATGCTGCTATGGATGAGATCAACAAACTTAGACAAAATGGCGCCGAGCTAACAGATATACAAAAATTTGTTTCGGAGGATAAAAGGGCAACCGAAGTTCAGTTAAGAGAAAACGGTTTTTGGTCGAGCTACTTAAGCAGTACATCACAAAACCAGGAAAACCCCGACAATATATTAAATTACACAAAAAGGCTGGAGCAAGTTACAGTTCAAAGTACTAAAGAAACAGCTAATAAATATTTAAGCGGAACTAATTTGATTAAATTAATATTAGTGCCCGAAAAAAAGTAAATAAGCTTTAAACAAAAAGGGTCTTGCAAATAACGCGAGACCCTTTTTGTTTATAACAATTTTAGTATCGCTATCCGGGGATAACCTTTAACGCATACGCTGGTTGATCAGCAACGTTATCCGGAAGAGACACCACTAAACCGTCAGTAGTACGGTTAATATTCAAGGGTTGTTTTGTACCTGTTAACTCAACACGGCCAATCTCTTTTTGATAATACTGACTGCCTGAGGCCATGCTTTTGATTGTGATTTTACCATCAACCGGTTTACCAAGCGCAATAGCATAAACAATATCACCTTTGGCTGTAAATCTAATATCCTGTGCGCCAAACGGCTTGCCTTTACCTTCGTTAAACCCTTGCGCGCTTAAAGGTGCGGCAGCGGCAATAGCAGGGCCCTCGCCAAATACTTTCCAGGGGCGTGTTCCAAAAATGCTCTCGCTACTGTTTTTCATCCAAGCACCAATGCCTTCTACAACTGTCCGTTCTAGCTCATCAATGCTGCCGTCGCCCCTTACCGGGATATTAAGTAGCAAATTACCATTCTTGCTCACCACGTCAGCCAGGGTATGAATAACAGTTTTAGCAGTTTTGTAACGTTTTTGGTTATATATCCGGCGGTCGTAATGCCAATCGCCTATGCAAGTATCTGTTTGCCAAACAAAGGGCTCTATCTTATTGCTTTGGCCACGCTCTATATCCCAAACCATGCATTTCTGTTGTTCTTCGGTTAATATTTTCCCGTTTAATACTGCATTTAATTTTCCGTTATGCCTTTTCATATTTGTATTGTAAAAATGGGCGGCAATTTTTAATCCCACATCACTCACCGGCCACAAGGGCAACGCAGTATCATCAAAATAAATCAGATCGGGCTCATATTTATTAATGAGGTCAATTGTTCTGTTCAAAAATTTTTCGCAGTAGGCAGTACTTGGTGCAAGGGCGCCATTCCCCCAATTCCATTGCGAATTTATTGCAGATGGATTGGCACTATTAGCACTTAAAGCATGTTTTTGCGCATACAACTCCTGTGGATCAAAACCATCCCACCATAACCCTTTTCCATCAGCTTTGGTTAAATTACCATCATAAGGCATACCTGCAAACGGCCCGCTTTTATCAGCTAACTGTGCAGATTCCATCCATCGCCAAGTATGCGCGGCGTGTATGCTAACCCCAAAAGGCAAACCCTGCTTTTTAGCCGCTTTTGCCCAACCCCCAATGATATCCTTTTTGGGTCCTATCTGTGTTGAATTCCACGATTGATGCTTACTGTTAAACAGATCAAAGTTATCATGATGATTAGCGAGCGCTACAAAGTACTGTGCCCCCGCATTTTTATATAAGGATACGATCTCATCGGGATGCCAGTTTTCTGCTTTCCATTGATTAATTACATCCTTAAATCCGAACTTGGACGGATGTCCATATTTTTCAAGATGGAATTTATATTTTTCAGTCCCTTCCTGATACATACCCCGGGCATACCAGTCGCCATCTTCGGGCTGACATTGCGGGCTCCAATGAGCCCACATACCAAATTTGGCATCCTGAAACCATTCAGGTACATGATATTGTTTTAAAGAATCCCACGAGGGCTTAAAAACGCCTGTAGCAACACGCTCTTCATTATTGATATATTCCTGTATCCTTGCCGCGTTAGCAAATTGGGTTAACCACATGGCAGATGCCGCTCCTGCAATGCCTTTTATAGCTGTTCTTCTCTTCATTATAGATTAATTGGTTGCATAAATTAAACCATAATATTTAAAATATCAAAAAAACACTTATTAATCAATAAGCTATAATACAACATGTTGCCCTATAATTGACCAATTCCTGAATAAATAGTTTACTATTTTGGCAACTAAGCGTAATAACAAATATAGGCAACATCGTTTTCGCAGCTCACATCAAAGGATTGCTTTTCGCCTATACTAAATTTTTGCTGTGGCTCAAATATCTCCCAGTCACTATTTGGTAGTTTTACTTTTAACTCACCGGAAATGATAACCATTACCTCGGCGGTACCAGTATTAAATGTATATGCTCCAGGACGCATTACACCAACCGTTGCCTCACCTTTATCGGTTTCAACGCCAAGGCTTTGTACCCGGCCTTCAAAATAACTATTGTGCTTAACTTTTTCATCTGAATTATTGCTCATATTATTTGGACTTTTAATTTGAAGGCGTGAATTTACTATTTAATGGCGAAAGCAAAAATCAACATTCACGCTAACCAATGTTTTCGGCAATAAAAATAAAGGGTGTATTAAACTCAATGCTAATAAATCCATCGTTTACGGTTTTATAATTCGTATCATTAACTTTTTCAAGCCCCATGGTATGTAAATCTGCCCCCTTACCTAACAATTCAATATGCTCTCCCTGGGGTTTCCATTTATTGAAGCCGCTGGCGATTGCATAAAATTTTTTGCATTTATAAAATATAACGATGTTAATTTGGGTAACATAGGCGAGATAGTCGTTTAATGATAATTCATCGGCGATGATATTTACCGCGGGATAATTATTGGCTATCAGGTAATTTAAAGCGAAGTTTATGATACTGTTATTCCCAGCTGGTATATATTTTACATCTGATTGAAAATTTTCGAAAGGATCAGCATCACTCACTAAAATATCAATCTTAATACCAAACGCATGTACTATTTCCGCTGTATAACTCGTAACTATCAGTGTAGGGCTCCACTCCAGTAATTGCCCAAGTAGTTCGTCAGGAAAATTATCCAATCCAAGAATTAACAAGGCGGGTTCCTGCTTTTCGCGAACAATATGATGAGAAGACATTCTTTCAGTTATTTATGAGGGCCTGTTAGCTATAAGAGCCTGTGCAATCATATCGGTTACCAGCACATCCAGGCCATGTCCCGATAGGTCTTGGAATTTTTTTTGATACTGGTCGTCAATACATCCCGGGTTAACCCGGATCAAAGTTTGACCAAATTTAAAGGTATCTGTTTTTAAGCCTAACTCGCCCAGTTTTTCCTCGTCAATATCAATTATAACGCCTTTTTCGTTTTTGTCTTTGCCACTAAACTCCACTTCCAGTCCTATTTCGGCAAAGCAAATCCGTACAAAATCACGAATAGTAGTACAAGTTATAACTGAAGGGTTGCCGATGTGGTTTTTTTCATCCCTCCAATTGTGCAACTCAGATAAATTGGGTAAATAAATAACGCTTTGCAATGTTAATCCAACTTTAGCAACTTCATTAGTAATATACCGCGTTAAATCATTTTCCATTATATCAACAAATCTATACCTACTTAATCAAAACGTATAGCTAAGCATATTTTCAATAAAAAATTATTTCTTTTTTAGCAATTTTAAAAGATATTGGCCATAACCGCTCTTTACTAATGGCGTAGCTATTACTTGCAATTGAAACGCATCAATAAAGCCCATACGGTAGGCAATTTCTTCAATGCATCCAATCTTCATACCCTGACGTTCTTCAATAACCTGTACAAACTGTCCCGCTTGCATTAACGATGCAAAAGTGCCTGTATCTAACCATGCCGTACCTCGGCTTAATATACCTACTTTTAATTTGCCTTGTTCAAGATATTCCTTGTTGATATCCGTAATTTCGTACTCCCCACGCGGAGATGGCTTGATATTTTTTGCGATATCAACCACCGAATTATCATAAAAATATAAACCGGGAACAGCAAAATCAGATTTTGGTTCAATTGGTTTTTCTTCTATTGAAATCGCCTTATTGTTTTTATCAAACTCAACAACGCCATACCTTTCGGGATCAGAAACCTGGTAGGCAAAAACCATTCCCCCTTCAGGGTCATTACTAACCTGCAATAAGTGCGACAGACCATCGCCATAAAAAATATTATCACCTAAAATTAACGCCACTTTATCAGTGCCTATAAAATCAGCTCCTATAACAAAAGCCTGCGCAAGCCCGTTTGGCTCTGGCTGAACCGCGTATTCAAATTTGCACCCTAAACGTGATCCATCACCAAGTAATTTTTCAAACTGGGGCAAATCATGCGGAGTAGAAATAATAAGAATCTCTCTAATACCGGCAAGCATCAAAACCGAAAGTGGGTAATAGATCATCGGTTTATCGTAAACCGGCATCAACTGTTTGCTTACTGCTAATGTTAAGGGGTGTAATCGTGTTCCAGACCCACCTGCAAGTATAATTCCTTTCAAAGTTATTTAGTTTTAAAGTAAATATTCTATCAGCACAATATTATAAATAATTATTAACAGTATACTTAACTTCCCGAAACTTGGTTCTCTAATTCAGCATACCATTCTTCGCCATATTTCCTTATCAGCGGCACTTTCAAAAATTCATGTACGCGTACCTGAAGCTCATCACCAAAACTGCAAGCAGGGCTGCATATGCTCCACCGATCATAATTTAAAACATCAAATTCTGGATAGGTTGTAATACGAATAGGATATAAATGGCAGGATATAGGTTTTTGCCATTCAATGGCTCCATTTTCCCATGCCTTTTCAATGGCACATTTGGTAATGCCGTTTTCCCAAATAACGTAGGCGCATTCTTTATTTATATCAACGCAGGGAGTAGTATAATCACCTTCAAAATCCTTAACATAAGTACCCTCGCGTTCAATTGTTTGTATGCCTTTAGCCGTCATAAATGGCTTTACCTTAGGGTAAATCTCATTCAATATATCCAGTTCTGCTGCTTCTAAAGGGGCTCCTGAGTCGCCTTCGAGGCAACAGGCTCCCTTACATTTGTTAAGATTACACACAAAATTTTGCCTCACCACATCCTCATGCACCAGCGTATTCAGAACTTCTATCATTTTAATGTTTAGTTATTGGCTATTTAAGGGAAATTTCAACCCTTTAGCTTGCGTGAGGTCCATTGTTAGGCTTCCCACTACCACCTCTGCCTGGGCTTTTACAGGTATTCGGTTTTTATCATCAGTTATCCAAAGATAAAATCTACTGTCCTTTCTGAAAATATTTCCAGGTATAATTTCCGGGCTAAATTTAAGACAATTAAATTTACCCATAGAACATTCTACGGTTTCTTTCCCAAAATAAGTTATGGTTAGAGCTTGTATTTTATCTTCTAAAAAATAATGGAAAGTGATTTTTTCGCCAACTTTTATCTTCGACATATCAAGGCAGCGGGCATAAAAGTAAGCTGATGGAAAATCAAATACCTTTCCCAAAAATGGAAATATACCTTTACTGGCGGTAATTTTGTTGTCCTCATGGTTAAATACTACATTATCAGTATGCCGATATTTACCTTCACGACGGTTCTCTCTATATAAATAAGGTAACAAGGTGGTGCAATCGATGAAAGACTCATAACGATTACGCACTTTGAAAAAAATATCGAAAGTTCCGGTTGTTTTTCCATCCGCAACTATACGGTAACTTGGCTTACCTTCAAATTTAGTATCAGAATTACTTACCTGCAAATCAGCTTCTGCAGCAGTAAATATGCCGTAATTAAACTTATAATGCAGATGCTCGCCGGGCTGGAAAGCAACTTGCCCGTCTTTATTGAGTTCTTGTGAAAACGTATTTGTGCTTATCAATATACATGCAAAAAGCAGAGTCCAGTGTTTCATATAGAAGGTAGTTACAAAAAGCAATCCAAAGTTTAATCTTTTCTTTTATAGATAGGAACTGTTGAACATGGCTCGCCGTACATCAAGCTTTTTACCACCGGGGTTAAGCGTTTAGCTAATTCCACGTAGGCGGATTGAGGCACAGCGATATCACCACAACCTTTTATTACGATACGCTGATCACGGTATTGTTCAATATTTAACGCGTTTAACTCTTTTTCAAACAATATGGTTTCTAACGCAGCACTATCGCCAAACACAACCTCTCTGGCATACGGCGCCAGCCTATTGGCCAACAACATATAGGCCCAGGTGGGCACTATGGCATCTGCAGAGCAAGTTATACCAACATTTTTATTGCTGTATTGTTGCCAGTCATGATTTTTAACGAAATCGCGAAAGTCTTTTTCCCTCAACATTAAACCTTGAAATAAATTATCTTTAATGTCATATATAATACGTTCTCCTGGTGGGTAAAAATTAGCAGGGTCAATACTTACCAGTCCACTTTGAGCAACTTTATTTACTATGTTTTCTTGGATGTCCATATTTATATTAAACAAAAAATCCGGAAAAGGTTTAAACTACCTCGCCCGGATACAAAATTACTTATTAAATTGATTATAATATCTTCGATCTGTAATCTTTCACATGTGCTTTATTTTTCAATGCTTCTAATATTGAGCCCTCTGCACGTTGCAATAACGCCTGTCCGATTTGCTCTTTTTGACGTAAGGTATTAGTTAACGCCGGCGGATTAATAAAGCTATCTATTATATAAACATACACCCCTTTATCGCCTTCAATTGGTTTTGACAGCTTATTTGGTGCGGAACCAAATATAGAACCAACTAATTTATTTTCCTGGCCTCCGCCCGGAATTATAGGATTAGCAAAAACGATGTTTTGAACCGGTGTAACCTTCCCTCCTATTTTTTGAGCTACCTGATCTATAGAAGGGGCTCCACTAAGGGTACTTGAAAACTTATCTGTAAGTTGTTTTGCTTTAACCATATTTAAAACCATCGGCTGTATTTGCTTTTTAACAGCATCTAATGCTAATAATCCTTTAGGCTTAACCGCTGTTAAACGAGCAACAACATATTGATTGCCAGATTGATAAACCTGATCTGTAAAATCGCCCTTTTCAGCTTTGTTAAACACCCATCTAATCAAGTCGCGGGCGTTATCTAACCCTGCAATGCCCGAAGCAACTCCATTAACATCTTCGGCAACTTTTTTAGTTAAACCCTCTTTTTTAACTTCGTTATCAAAATTATCTTTTGTTAATGATGCTAAAAACGCCTGAGCTTTTGAATAAGCTAAAGATTGTGTTTTGCTACTTGAGGTTAAAGGCTTATCAACTATTGCAACTTTTACAACTTTCGACGAACCTATTTGGTTTAAAATTTCAATCAAATGAACACCGTATTGCGAAGTAACAATTTTAAAATCGCCTTTTGCGCCATTAAAAACGGCATCTTCAAAAACAGGAATCATTGCGCCCCTGCCAAAAGTACCTAAGTCGCCACCTTTAGCAGCAGATCCTTTATCCAATGAATTAGCTGCTGCCAGTTCTGCGAAAGTTTTTTTACCGCTTTGTATCATTTTTTTTAAGGAGTCGGCTTTTGCAAGTGCTTGTTTTACTCCACCACTTGATGCAATATCAAGCAAAATATGACGAGCTTTAACAGAATCAGGGCTGATGCGAGAATCTATTAGCTTAGCTAATTTATAAGATCCGTTTGAAAAATATGGCCCATAAATATATCCTTTAGCTGCATTCAGCATTACTGTATCCAATTTGGGATCTAATTGTCCTTTTTTCTGATAAACTATTGGTGCTTTTGTTTCAGCATTTACAGCAACAAAAAGCGAATCGCTGGCAGTAGATTTAAATTCAGGAATTAATTTTTCAACTTGTAGTTTTATAGCGGCCGAATCATCTTTTGATGGCGATGCATCAAAGGTTACATAATCAAAATCGCGTAACTCTTGCTTATTCTTAAACTGATTTTTATGCTCTTCATAATAACTTTTATAATCATCATCAGTTAAGGTTATTTTGTTATCTGGAATTGATGAATAATCAATGTTTACGTATTTAAAATTTGCAAGCTTGTTTTTAGCCTCGTAATCATCTTTGGCATCTAAACTATTAACATACAATCCATTCTTAATTAATGTTAAATACTTTTCAAATCTTTTACTTTCAATTATTTGGGTGACGAAGGCCTTCCACTTCGGTTTCATGGGGTCATCCGCTTTTGCAGTTAGGAGATTACGTAAAAATACGTCGCGCTGCGCCCTGTCAAACTCTCCTGTTTGTCTGTTAGTAAATGCCTGTACAATTTGACGGTCAGGGTTTGGGCCACTGATCAGCGCATTGGCTTCTGTTTCACCTACTACTAACCCGGTTTTGTCAATTTCTTTTTTTAGTATGACCTTACTAACCATTTGGTTCCACGTAGTTTCTTGAACGTAGCTTAAAATTTGTGGACTTACACTTGATTGACCTGATTGTTGTTTGAATTGAGCCGAATTTTGCTCAACGCTGGTATTAAAATCCGCATAAGGAATTTTTTCTCCGTCAACTTCCCCAACATCATTTCCAGAGCCTTTCATCATTGAGCCACTATAATGAATTACTTCACCTACAATAAATGCAAAAAGCGCAAGGCCTATAACCACGGCTACTATTTTCCCAAACCGTTCGCGCAAAAAACCCATTATACCCATACAAAATCTATATTTATATTATTCAAAAAGAGCGCGCAAGATACAACTTTTGATAAAAATTTATAATACAATTTTTAGTGTATAAATTTGTATAAAAAATCATTGTCCTAACTTGCCATTTGTAACAATGTCACCTTTACCACTATTAGTACTGTAATCAGAAAAATCGTCGTTGCTTTTAAAGTAGGTTCCGGTTAAAGCCGTTCCGTCTACTTTATTCATTTGCCATTGTTTTGTTGTAAAAACTACTTTTTTTTCCCGATCATAAATTAATTCATCAGATTTAAAAGTATCACCCTTATTGGTACTAACTACAACATTTTTTCTGAATTCAATAAGCTTGTCCGTATTTTGGGTTATAGCATAATCGGCAACAATGGTATTCGTTATTTCTAATTTAGCGTTATAAACATACATTTTTACACCCTTAGGCATTTCTTTATATGGTTTTTTGGCTTTATCATAAGTTAACATTAATGGTGTTAACACTCGGAATTTAACCTTCGCCGAATCGCTATAAATAACTTCCACGCCTGTTGTCGTATCAGCAAGGCTGTTTACTTCTTTCGCAGAAATCTCCTGTACTTTTTTTAAATCATTTTCACACGCGGGTAACAGCAACACGATGAGCAATGCAGGCAACAATAAACTGATCAATAATTTTGCCTGCCTTAGCATATTGAAACATTAATCAAATTTATATTTCTGAAACCATTTATCATTGATGGTAAATCCTATATGAAAGTTGTAATAGTTCTCACGTACCAGGTTATTCTCCAAATTACCTCTTCGCCCAATTTCTGCAGATATATTGATTTTGTAAAAACTTGTACGCCTGTCATTAGGAATAGGTAGGCCCAGGCCAAATGTACCTGCATATTGATTAATGTCATTCCCATTAACGTTGATGTAAGTTTTATCATATTTAAAACCAACACGATAATCAACAACCGCCCAATAGTTTGATAAGGCATTTATATTAGGGGTTATCTGTCCGCCTATAGCTAAACTTTGATTATCATGTAAACCTGCATTGGCATCACCCATAGTCAGGGTTGACCATTGACCCATTTTATAATCTACACCTATTAAAAATTTATTATCTTTTTGGTAGGTAATGCCAAAACGATTTATCATAGGTAAATTAATTTTGCCATGAGTTTGTTCATTACGGGTACTATCTCGCGCAATATTGGGGGTATTGGTACCGTCAGAACTAAGTGTGTAATGACTAACTACAAAGTTACTTGTAGTGTTTAGATTTGAACTTGCTGATCCTGAATACCCAAGTGTAAACCTTGACCCTTCATTAACATCAATAGTGTACTGAATACCATAATCATAATTTAAACCGCCAGCGCTAAATCCATTTTCAACCTTTGTATTTAATATGTTTAAGAGTTCAGGAAACTCGGTAGATCTTACTTGCTTTTCATTACCAAAAACGTATGCAATATTAAATCCCAAACTTATATGTTTACCAAGCCCAAAGCCATAGCCAATATAAGCCTTAGATAAGCCTCCTTCGCCAAAATATTTGTAGTTAGCAACGGTACTAGTGTCTTTACCACCCGAATATTGATTGTTAATAGGCTGTGATATGACTTGCCTATAGCTGTAACCTAAATTACTATAAGGCAATAAACCAAAACTTAAAGCAGAACGTTTACTAACAGGCACGGCAAAAGCTAAATGGCCCAACCTGAAATTGCTACTTGTTTGGGGGCCGATGTTTGTTTTACTTAATGAGGTAAAGCCTGCAAATGCGCCAACATCTATTGTGGTTAAAGTAATGTAACTATATGCTGCGGGGTTAACAACATTGATATCATTAAACCCACCTGTTTTATTTGTGGCTACTCCCATGCCTCCCATACCGCGGCTTTGGGGTAATAAAGGGTCTTCATAATCACCTATCCCATATTTTGAATATGGTGAACTTGTAGTAGCCGTAGTTTGCGCAATTGAACTTAATGCCGTGGCAGAAAATAAAACTACAAAAAAATATTTGGTATAATTAGTCATTATGTTGCTGTATAACTGCGTTTAATCCTTTAAGAACCAAATATGGTTCAAGTTTTACATAAGGGGCAAAGATGCTATTTTTCAATAGAGTATCAAAAAAAATCGCATCGCCACCACTTAGCAAAATATTTAGTTCATTGTTTGCTTTAAAGCAGGCCTCAATAAAGCCTATAATTTCAAAGTTAATGCCATTTTGCACACCCGACCGTATGGCCGATGGCGTATCATATCCAAAAGCATTGTTAAACTCAATATCAGTTTCAATAAGCGGCAACAAAGCAGTATAATTATTTAATGCCTTGTAACGCATATTTAATCCTGGCGATATGCTACCGCCAAAATAATTTCCTCCTTTATCAACCCAATCATAAGTAATACATGTACCTGCATCTATAACCATATTACCTTTTTCGGGATAGAGCGAGTAAGCCCCTGCAATGGCAGCTAAACGATCCAAACCAAGGGTTTGTGGCGTATGGTAATGATTATTAATTGATGATGGCATATCAGCATTAAACTTAACCAATGGTAGGCGATCACTTATATATAACTCCCAGTTTTGCGCCTGTTGATTATTAACTGACGATACAATGGCTTTACCTGGTTTATACTTCGTTAATATCTGATTTATAATTTCATCATCAATATTGCTATAGCTTTGTACCCACAACAACTCATCAATATCAAAAATTGCTGCTTTAGTATAAGAATTACCAATATCAATTACCAGATTAGCCATCAGGCTTTAACAAACGATAGAATTGATTCAAAAATTGCAATCCCATCCTCATTAGCTACCAAACTATCCGAAGCGCGCTCGGGGTGGGGCATCATGCCAAAAACATTACGCCCGGCATTACATATACCTGCTATATTCTCTAGTGACCCGTTAGGGTTTGATGAGGAAGTGATATAACCACTAGCATCGCAATAGCGAAAAAGTACCTGATCATTATCGTTTAACATTTTCAAGGTATCTGCATCAGCAAAAAAATTACCTTCACCATGTGCAATCGGAATTTTTAATGCCTTGGACGGATCTACCTGTGAGGTGAGCAAAGAGTTGGATGTTTGTGCTTTAAGGTATATATTATTACAAATAAATTTACGGCTTGGGTTATGTAACAAGGCTCCGGGTACCAACCCAGCTTCGACTAATATTTGAAAACCGTTACATATACCCCATACATAGCCCCCTTTTGCTGCAAATTGTATTACTTCCTGCATGATGGGCGAAAAGCGCGCTATTGCGCCCGAGCGCAGATAGTCGCCAAAAGAAAACCCACCTGGCAAAACTACAAAATCAACATTTTGCAAATCATGGTCTTTATGCCACAGGCGAATAACCTGTTGGCCCATTATATTCTCCAATACATGTATGATATCTTCATCGCAATTGGAGCCTGGAAAAATGACTACACCGAACTTCATGCTACAAAACTAACACAAGCAGGCACATTTACACGAAACTAAAAGTTAAATTTTGTTAAAGCGGAGCTATTTGGAAGTAAATAATGCAAATTAACAGCAAAAAATACAATGATTCGTAAAACCAGCGCTTATTTGCATATAAAAAATAATATGCAAAAATGATGGCTGCAGGTACAGCACAGAGCATAAAGTGGCTTAATCTAAAATTTTCTTTTACGTAAAATGATAGCAAAGCAATCAGAAATATAAAAGCAAGTAACTGGAATGACTTGCGCATTTGAACGTAACTCTTAAAAAAATTTTGACGAATCCGGAAAAACGCCAGTATAAAAATCAGGATAACAGGGATGAGCACAAGATAATGGTAATAATTGAAATTGATTTGGCTGGGAAAACTACTTCCTAAAGGCAACCATATGGTATAAAATTGATCAATACGATTATTCCAAAAATAAAAAACGGCCAGGAAAAAGAAAATAGTTATAAAGCCCATCAGTACAGCCATCCATTCGCGCCAGTTAAACGTCCGAAAAATAACCAAACCTATCAATACAGCTAAAAACATATAGATATAAGGGAAATATATTAATGTCCCCATAGCCACAATCATACCCAAATCATAAGCGGTAGTGTTTGCACTTCCATCTCTATAAAAGCTAAACAGTTTATCGATCATCCATAAAACTAAAAAATTACAAATAAGCGGAGGACTAAGCGTTAAAAACGGTACAAATAAACCTGATATGGTAATGTACATTAATGCGGGTAAAAAAGTTGGTTTACCAAGTAAATTGTACTTATTAATAATTTGATTTAGCCACAACGATTGTATAAAAACTAACACGCCTGCAACAAATAAATTACCCACAGGAGTAAAAACATGTTCATAAGCTACCGGAATAAGCAGGCGTGCAAAAGGTTCAACAAAAGTAAATTCAGCATTATCAGGCAGGCGCCCGATATAACCAACACGTATCAAAATCAAAAACACGCCAAGCCAAAGTATATTTAGCGGGTTTAACATTCTAAAAACGTTGATCATAAAGTAAACTGATTTGGAAACAATATTAACAGAAAAACGGCAAAGCTAAAAACGGTATAAGAGACAATTATTTATACTGGAACAGCCTCTATCGCCCATATTTATGGACCATGTTTTCAATAATACTAGCTGTTTCATCAGGAAAGTTTACTTTTATCAAACGATCGTCCTCTACCCATTTTTTAATTTCTTTTACAAAGTCGGACCCTACCTCGTTTATTACAGGCACGCCTAATTTTGATGCAGCAAGGGCATTACATTGTTGTTCGTACTGATCCTTCATCGGGATCATTAATACCTTTTTTTGCAAATAGAGCGCTTCGGCGGGGCCCTCAAAACCACCACCGGTTAACAACCCTGCGCAATTTGCCATACTAAAATTAAAAGCCTCATTATTTACCGGGTTCACTTTTACGTTACCTTCCTGATAACTTGTTTTTTGCCGTTTAGAAAAAATTTGCCAGGGCACGTCTACTTGTTTTAAATACTTAACCAATGTACGGTCATCATAAGCTGGTAAATACACCGTATAATGTCCCATATTACCCGCTTGTAAATTGCGTATTTCACTTCGGATTACCGGGGTATTGATAAAATCGTCATATCGGTCAAAATGAAAACCAATATGATAATCTGTAGGCGAATAATATTTTAAAAGCAGTTCGGCAAAATTCCATTTTCCCGGCCGTGGTGTTTTTGGTGATACAAATGAGCATTGGTGACTCAATGAAACCGATTTTACTTTTTGTAAACGGCAGGCCCAAGCTGTTACAGGCTCAAAATCATTAACAATTAAATCGTATTGTTTTAGCGGGATGGCATGCATATCTCGCCATAATTGGCGCAGGTTCATTATTTTGTAAGTTGCCCATTTATCAACTCCGCCCTTAAGGCCGAATACAAAACTAAATCCGTGAAAACGGTATTTAATGGCTTGTGATAATGCCATTTCGGCTTCGGTACCGCTTATTAGAAGATCTATATCCCCAAACTTTTGCAACAAGGGTACAACTTCGCGCGCACGGCTGATGTGGCCATTGCCTGTTCCCTGTATCGCGTATAATATTTTCATAGATGTATTCAAAAACAGCACAAAGATAGGCACCTTTATTTAATTAGTGGCTTTCTTGTTTAAAGCGCTCTAAAAGATCCTGCACATTCATTTTTGCGTTCAAATCTTCGGCATCTGTTATATCGTCATCTTCGCTCTCAATTTTAAAATCCTCCGGGTTGTAGGTGTATACCTTCCATGTACCGTTATGGTATTCTAGTGAAGATAAACTTTCTACCCAATCTCCCGAATTGAGATATAAAACCGACCCTAGGGTATCAGTCGACTGTACTTCTCTGATTTCAGGATGATGAATATGGCCACATATCACATAATCGTAGCCTTTGTCGACAGCCAAATCTGCCGCAGTTTGTTCAAAATGATTGATAAACTTTACGGCCTCTTTTACCCGGCCCTTTATTTTTTGTGAGAAACTCATTTTTTGGCGGCCAATAGCCTTTAGGCACCAATTTACAAAACTATTGATCAAAATTAAAGAATCATAACCAACAGCGCCTAGTTTAGCAAGCCATTTGGAATGTTGCATTGTAACATCAAAAATATCCCCATGAAATATCCATGCTTTTTTACCATCAATATTGAGTAACACTTTGTTTAACAATTGAAAACTCCCTAAGTTAAAATCAGCAAATTTGCGCAGCATTTCATCGTGGTTTCCCGTTAGATAATATACAGGAATGCCATCGGTAACAAATTTAAGTATCCGGCGGACTACCTTCATGTGGGTTTCGGGCCAATATGATTTGCTAAACTGCCAGATATCAATAATATCTCCGTTCAGGATTAGTATTTTTGGTTTAATGCTTTTCAAATATTTAAGCAGTTCTTTTGCCTGGCAGCCATAGGTGCCTAAATGTACATCGGAAATTACTACAATATCAACTTCGCGCTTTACCATTAAATAAACAGGGGTAAGAAAACATTTAAGGAAGGAAACTTGTACCGGTTTATAAAACCAGTTAAATTTAAATGGGATTGTTTATCGTTACTCGTCGTCTTCGTCGTCCTCATTAACTTTGAGTTCAAAAGGGCTCAGATAAAATATGCCAAGCAAAAATAATAATGCGCAAACTTCAAACACATGGATTAATTCGAAATTCATCTCAATTAAGTGTTAATAAACAAATATCGTGTTACCAAATTAACTAAGTGTTAAAACTATGTTAATTGTAAATTGTTTACAGTTTATACTTTAAATTGCTTATTTATACGATCTAACTGTTTTAAGTGGTGTTTGGTGTGGATATTAATAAAACGAAACCATTGTTTAGCATTTAATAACCCCAACCTCGGATGCTTTACTTTGCAGAACGAAGAAGATTTATTGATAGTTGAAGCTAACTGATCAGTACGTTTTTTTAGTTTTACCAATAGGTTTCGCGCCTCTTCTTTATCAATATTGGTTACCATTGCCGCAATTTCTTTAGGAGCCTTAATTTTAACAGGTGGAAAACGCCCCATCAAAAAAATAAGCCAGGCAAGTATACTCAACCGTTTATTATCTATTGTCCCGGTTCCATTACTACATTTTTCAATCGCTGTAAAGGAACCCATGTTAGCTTGCAGGATATGTGAATACACTTCGCCGTATGACCAACCACCATCAGAAGGCGTTTTATTAAAAAGTTCATCAGGTATTTCATCAAGTTTGCGGCGATAATCCAGCAAAGCACTTTCTATTGATTTTTTATCGGTTGCAATACTCATAATAGCAAAGTTAACTCATTTAAGTGGGTTATTTGCACAAGCACATCGGCCGGCTTATCTAACCTGGCAGGGTTAAAATATATCGTATCCATCCCAAAAGCCATAGCACCTCTAATGTCTGCCTCTATACTATCACCAATCATAATACTTTGGTATTTTTCTGCTTTGGCAAGCGATAATGCATGTTCAAATATCGCCCTGTCCGGTTTGTTAACGCCTACTATTTCTGATATAATGATATTGTCAAAATATTTATTGATGTCGGTTTTAGTAACCTTGAGTTCGGTTGATTCATGGAAACCATTGGTAATTAAATGCAGCCGGTATTTTTTTTGAAGATACTGCAGTGTTGGATGGGCGTCAGGAAAAAGGTTGGTTTTAGTTGGGCATATACGTACATAATCGTCTTCAAAATGGAGTGGAATAACTTCGGGGTTAAGGCCCAAATCTAAAAATGTTTTTTTAAACCGGGTTTCGCGCAGGGTTTGTTTGGATATTTTACCTACATGGTAATCTGCCCAAAGCTGATGATTGTTATGTGTATAGGTTTCGATAAAAACATCTCTGTTTAAACCCAAACGAGCCAAATTATAGGTCACAAATAATTCGGCTAAAGTTTCCTCGGCATTTTTATCAAAATCCCATATCGTGTGGTCGAGGTCGAAAAAAATATGCTGATATTTCATTAAATATGTAAGAAGTAAGCTATACTACGGCAAATGTACGATTGAAAAATGATTCTTATTTACATTCTATCGCCTCTTTTACTGTCCGCGTCGTATCATACCTTTTCGCCAAACGCAAGGTCGCCGGCGTCGCCAAGCCCCGGAACGATATATGATTTTGATGTCATTTCCTCATCAATGGCGCCAAACCATAAATGCGCTTTTGGTAAATTAGCTTTCACATGTTCCACACCCTCGGTACTGGCTATAATAGATACAATATGCAAGGCCTTTAAGGTATATTGGGCTATAATTTCTTTACAAACTAACACCATGCTTTGCCCGGTTGCCAGCATGGTATCGCATAATATCAAAGTTTTTCCGTTCAAATCGGGGGTAGAAATATGATCTACCTGGATAACAAAGCCACCACTTTTTTTAGTTTTACGATAGGCCATTATAAATGCCGATGGTGCCTGGTTAAAAAATCGCAATAACCCCTGGTGCAAGGGTAATCCTGCACGAAGGATAATGCCCAAAACAGGTTGCTCCGCCAGCACATTAATAGTAGCGAGGCCAAGCTGTGTTTGTACTTCTTTAGGCTCATATTTTAGATGTTTACTGATCTCGTAGGCAAAAATCTCACCTAAACGCTCTTGGTTTAAGCGGAAGCGTTGCATGTCGAGTTGTATTTCTGCATCCCGCATTTCAGCCAAAAACTGATTACCGATAGAGTTAGTTTTATTGAGTATAAAAAGCATAATATAAAATTACGACTTTAAATAATTGAATCGCCTATATACCTGCCATAAATTGCATAAATGCTTACAAATATATTATTTGGAATGCTTATGCAATTAAGCGTTTTTAACTAAAATTGTCTCCATTACGTTTGCGGCATCTTCGCACATATCGGTAGCGGTTTCCAATGCTGATAATATTTCCTTGTATTTAATAAGCTGTATTGCATCCTTTTCATATAAAAACAGATCGGCTACAGCACGGTCAAATACATCATCCGCCTGATGCTCTATGCTGTTGATGCGAATGCAGGCATCAGCAATATTGCGTATATTTTTAAGGTTCTTTAACTCTTTTACAGCTTTATCCATTTCTATGCTTCCTTGTAAAATGAACATAGATAACTTTCTGATGGCCTCAATCAAATCATCTATCCGGTACAAGCTCATCCGGTTTGCCGATCCTTGTATATTATCTGCAATATCATCAATAGCCCCTGTAAGCGCTGCGATGTCTTCCCTATCAAAAGGCGTAATAAAGTTTCTACTTAATTCGATATATATCTGATGCGATATTTCATCTCCTTTAGTTTCCAGTTTATCAATTTTAGAGTACAAATCTTCCCGAAAATCAGAATCAGCAGAGTTTACTGCTTCAACTAACATCTTCGCCATATCCACTACATTGCTGGATGCCTGTTCAAAAAGAGGGAAAAATACCTTACGGCCTTTTGGAACAAAGTATTTAAATATTTTAGTTAGCGTCATATCAAGCTTTGCATATGTTTGGCAAATATAATTCCAACTTATTAATTCTACGTTAACCTTTCAATACCGGTAATACCGGGAAAGGTGACTGCCGTATTTTTTGCAGGGTAAATCCAAATGTAGAACCAACACCTTCAGTACTGCGCACATTGATCGTTTGCTGATGCGACTCTATAATATGCTTAACAATAGCCAAACCTAAACCTGATCCTCCTATCTGCCTTGATCTACTACTATCTGTACGGAAGAAGCGTTCAAATAGCCGCGGAAGAAACTTTTCTTCTATCCCAACTCCATCATCAGTAACTTCCACCAATATCTGCTCATGCAGGTCATAGAGCCTTATGCCAGTAGTACCATTTTCTTTACCATATTTAAACGAGTTATCAATTAGATTGACTAATACTTGTGTTATTTTTTCCCGATCGGCATTAACCCAAGCGGGTTCATCATATTTATCTTTAAAGGAAAGCTTAATTTTATACCGTTGCGCTTTCATTTCTAATGATTCTACCACTTCTTTAACCAAGTCGTTGATTTTGAATTTTGAATAATTAATGGGTATCTCGCCCGACTCGAGTTTAGATATTTCGTCCAAATCTTTAATCAGATAACTTAACCTGTCTACATTTTTTGATGCCTTCGCTAAAAATTGCTTTACCATATCGGGATCATCCATATCATCCTGCAAAGCTTCAATATAACCTTGTATAGCAAAAAGTGGCGTTTTAAATTCATGCGATATGTTTGATAGAAAATCACGGCGAAACTGCTCCTGCTTTTTTAAATCCTCAATCTCTATCTTTTTATCCCGCGCCCACTCTTTCACTTCCTTTTCAACATCGTTTATCGGATCAGAAGTAACATGATCACCAATAGCGTCTTTAAGGTCCTTACCAAGTTTCAGGTTATGAATAAGCTTATATATGATCTTTATTTTACCTACAATATATTTCTCTATCATATAATAAATAAAAATAAAGCTGCTCACCATCGTAGCCGAAAAGGTGATAGCCACATCATACCAGCTATGCCTGAAATAATAGTTTACTGCCGATATAGTGATAGATACGGCAAGGGCATTAATAAAAACAAGTACACGTAATTTCATTTTTTGTTATATGGCTTATCTGTAAAGCTACGATTTGTAAATTATTACTTCCCACCTAAAAGCCCATTTCCAAGTTATTTTATAATTAAATATTTTAGCTTTTTTTAAAAGTTCAATAAGCTCCGCATGTTTAAAGCTTCGCCTTACTGATAGGGGTCCATCATAACACGCCATTTTGCTGCTGGTAAAAACATTTGCAATAAAAATAACGGCGTAATAAAGTACCCAATGGCGGTGCAGGTCGGTTATAATTACAGCCCGTTTACTACAATCAAGCATTTTCAAGACCACTTTTACCCACTCTTCGTCATCAAAATGATGGGTAAACAAACTAGAAAACACAATATCAAACTGGTTGGGTTTTAAACTATCACCCGTTACATCAGCTAAAATAAAATCAATATTGTTATACAACTTTGCTTTTTTCTGGGCAAATACTACTGTGGAGGGTGTGGCATCAATTCCGGTTAACGTTAATTCAAGATCATTACTTTTTGCCCAATTAGCTATTGCCCTTAAGGCATCTCCGCCTCCACAACCCCAATCACTAATATGGAAATTGTTTGCTACTTTTAGGTTTTTTAATGCTTTGATGATTGTTTTATGTCCGCCAAACAGTGCATTCATCTTCTCCAAGCCGTTTAACACAGGCACAACCTCGCTTTCTGGTAAACTAAAGTCGTCCATTATTTCCAACTCGGCCGCACGCTTGCTTAGGTCAATCATAATCAGGTAAAAGGTTGACCATGTGTCTTACTGATTAAATAATTAGCCAACGGCGGCAACGCATTTAACAATTTAAGGCTCATTGTAGTGGTCTCGTTTTGCCCAAACATGCGCTGTAGTTGTCTGCCCACCCAAAGCCTGCGCGCAAAATGCCTTTCCCATTCGCCTGCATACGCCTGTTCTAATTTGAGCCGCTGCTGCGGATTAAAAGTATTCCCCTTATAGTATTTCACAACATTACCCGACAAAATTTTGGCTGAATGAATAGCCATAGTCATGCCGTTACCACAAAGCGGGGCAATCATTCCGGCGGTATCGCCACTCATTAATATATGATTTTCAACAGGCTGTTTTTTTTCAAAAGATATTTCGTTGATCACCTCAGGTTTGTCGAACAAAAATTCTGCATGATCAAAAAGCGCTTTCAGATTAAGGTTCTTGCAGATGATATTTTTTTCGAGCTCCGGCAAACTACCATACCTGCGCAGGTCATCGCGGTGAGCCAGGTAACACATGCAATACCGATCCCCTTCCACTTTACTTACGCCGCAATAACCATTTTTATAATTATTCAACTGAATCAGATCGTCCGGAAAATCTGCACGGATATGAAATTTAACAGCCAGATACGGGCTGCGCTTGTAAAAAAAATCGCGTTTAAGTTTTTGATCAAGATTAGAGCGCTTACCAAACGTACCAATAACTAATGGCGCAGTTAATACCTTACCGGGAAGAGTAATTTCGAAGGTTTCATCTTTAAAACAAATATCTTCAACCTTAGTATCCAGTAAAAAATTCACCCCCTCGGCAAGTGCTTTTTTATATAGATAATGGTCAAATGTATACCTACTCAGGCCAAAGCCGCCGAGATCCAGTTTTTTAGAAACTTTAGTGCCCGATACCGATGTTACCTCCAAACGGTTAATACGAGCCACATTTAGCTCATCAAGGTTAATATCAAGGCCGCTTAAAAACGGAATCACTTCGTTAGAGATATATTCGCCGCATACCCGGTGGAAAGGATAACTTTTACGCTCAATCACGGTTACCCTCAAACCAGCCCTGTTCAATAATATTGCATTGAATAACCCGGCCAGCCCGCCGCCAACAACAATTACCTCTTTCATAGCTTTGTTTCCAATACCATGCTTTCAACTGTTAAACCGGGGCCAAAAGCAAAACTTAAAACTTTCTGCTCAGGATCAGGTTTTGAGCGCAACAGCTTTTCCAGCACAAAAAGTATAGTGGCTGATGACATATTACCATATTCTTTAAGCGTTTCATAACCCAATTTATTAGCTTCAGCAGATATATCCAAAGCCTGTTCTGTAGCTTCCAATATGCTTCGGCCGCCCGGATGCACAGCAAAGCAGCTTAACTGGTCAAAGGTTAAACCCGCCCGCATTAATAGCCGGTCTGTTAAACTTTTAATGTGCTTTTTTATTTGTTTTGAAACTTTAGAAGTTAGTTTCATTTCAAAACCATAGTCGCCAACATACCAACCCATATCGCCTTTAGCTTCGGGTATAAACTCCGAATAAAAACTATTTAATGATAAATGCGGACCCGTGATAACCCTTTTCGAATGGTGCTCTATCAACAGAGCCGCCGCCCCATCAGAAAACAACGAGTTAGCTACCCAGTTATCTAACGTATTTGTTTTTTGAAAGTGGAGTGTACATAACTCAACACTTACCACCAATACTTTTGCATTAGGATTGGCACGGCAAATGTAATCGGCAACTTTAATGGCGTTTATGGCACCATAGCAACCCATAAAATTGATACAAGTACGTTCAGTATCCCGGTTAAGATTAAGTTTTTCAACCAAATCAATGTCAATCCCGGGCGCGTACATTCCTGTACAACTAACTGTAATGAGATGTGTAATGGTTGATGCAATACCAGCGTCAAAAAAACTAAAACACTTTTTACACGCTTCGTAAGCAATATCAATTGCTGTGTCCTGGTATAATTTTAGTCTTTTTTGGGTATTAGGGAAGGGCTCCAGGTTGGCAGCCTTTTCGAAAAATGTATTATGATTAGTATCGTTAAAGCCAAAATCAGGAATTACAGAGTACCTGCAATCAATCCCCGAGCCATCATAAATTTGTTTGAGCCTTAAAGCGTTATTAGTATCTAACCCAAAGGCATTTACCATAAAGTGGTAAATTGTTTGCTGTGGAATACAATACTGTGGGTTAGCTGTGCCAATGGCGCTAATACAACTGCTCATATATAAATGGTATTATAAGGCAGTTTCAACATTTATAGAGATAGTTGCTTCGTTAGATAATATCATGCTGTGGTTACCTACATTAAAATCAAGCCGGTTAATTTTAAAACTTCCTTTATAAACAGTTGTACTGCCATTTACAATATACGCAAAAGGCAGTACAATACGCTTTGTTGTAGTTTTAATTGTTAAATCAAACACCCCTAGGTAGTTATTACCGCTTTTATGTTTAAAAGAAATTGATTTCATGGTAATTTTTGGATATTCATCCACATCAAAATAGTCTTCCTTTTTGAGATGTTTATCACGCATCTCGTTCTCAGAGCTTAATGTCCGGGTATCTACCGACGCCGTAATATTACTAGTGCTTAAATGATCTTTATCAAACTGGATAGCCGCCTCCAATCCACCAAAACTCCCTTCGGTGTTGATTCCCATATTTTTGATCTGGAATCCAATTGTGCCTTTGGTTACTGTCTGCTTAGATTGAGCTAAAGCAATTAAATTACAACAAACCAGTATAAAATACAAACCAATTTTCTTCATTTTTAATTGCTTAACAAATAATTTCAAACCTAACGATTTACCCCGAGTATTGTTACATTAGTGTATGCAAATTTTACAATTGATCATCCCCAGTCGCTCTTCAATTGCCCATTTGCGTTTTGTATTCTCATTGTTTTTAATGCCTGTTTATCTATTTGCTTACAGCCAGGCACCGATAATACACATTGGTTATGCTTTTTTGGCATTTTTGATATGGCATTTACTAGCTTTCCCGGCCAGTAACGGTTACAACAGCTATTTTGATAAAGATGAGGATAGTATCGGGCTGTTAGCTAAACCGCCGGTGGTTGATATTAGTTTATATTATTTTTCGCTATTACTGGAAATTTTTGCCTTTTTACTTGGCCTTATAATAAGCTGGGAATTTGCGTGTGCTGTACTGCTTTACGGTATCATGTCAAAATTATATAGCCACCCTGCAACACGTTTAAAAAAGTATCCGGTTGTTAGTTTTATAACTGTTTTCTTTTTTCAGGGTGCGTTTATTTACTGGAGCACATATGCTGCGGTATCTGGCTTAAGTTTATTTTATGGATGGAATCTGAACTTTATGATCGCTGGATTAATTTGTTCATGCCTGATTGGTGCTTCTTACCCGCTTACCCAAGTTTATCAACATGCAGAAGATAGTCGCCGCGGCGATTATACCCTAAGCTTATTGCTTGGCTATAAAGGCTCGTTTATATTCTCTGGCTTTTTATTCGCTATCGCGATTGTGCTATCCTTTTTTTACTGGGAGCGCGCGGGTATCCTATCTAACTTTTACTTCTTTTTAATCTGCGCCGCGCCAATATTTTTATTTTTTAATTATTGGTTCTATAAAGTAGGGCAATCAACCCGCAATGCTAATTTTAAAAACGCCATGCTCATGAATTTTATCAGTTGCGGCTGTATGTTGATTTATTTTGGAATATTAGCACTCAGAGCGTCGCGATTGTTGCTATAAGCAAATTAATAAATTACATCTAAAACGCTACCACTCCATGCCCATATTACTAAACATAAATGCCCACCTATCGGCGGATTCATTGATGACCTGCGCTGTTGATTTACCTGCACCGTGCCCTGCCTTTGTTTCAATACGGATTAGCACAGGCGCACTACCTTGTTGATATTCTTGCAAACGCGCCGCAAACTTAAAGGAATGTGCCGGTACAACACGGTCGTCATGATCACCAGTGGTAATCATCGTTGCCGGATAGCTATTGGGTTTTAAGGCATGGTATGGCGAGTATTTAAACAAGTACTCAAACATTTCTTTCGAATCTTCGGCGGTGCCGTAATCATAGGCCCATCCAGCACCAGCGGTAAATTTATTATAGCGTAACATATCTAAAACACCCACAGCCGGAAAAGCAACTTTGCAAAGGTCGGGTCGCTGTGTGATGGTGGCTCCTACCAATAACCCACCGTTGGAGCCTCCAAAAATAGCCAGATAATCCCTCGAGGTATATTTATTGCTTATGAGGTATTCTGCAGCTGCAATAAAATCATCAAATACATTCTGCTTTTTTAGCTTTGTGCCGGCAATGTGCCAGTTGTCGCCATACTCACCACCGCCGCGAATGTTAGGCACCGCATACACGCCACCATGTTCCAACAGAATAATATTGGATGTACTAAATGCAGGGGTAAGGCTAATACCGAAACCACCATAAGCATACAATACCGTAGGATTTTTGCCATTTAATACGGTGCCCTTTTTATAAGTGATGATCATCGGGATCTGCGTTCCATCTTTCGACGAATAAAACACTTGCTTAGATTCATATTTTTCAGGATCAAACTGCACGCCCGATTTTTTAAAAATTTCTGATTTACCTGTTGATATATCATACTTAAAGATTGTTGAAGGATAGGTATAAGAGGTAAAAGTATAATAAGTTTCCTTCTGATCCCTCTTTGTCCCAAATCCACCCGCCGTACCCACCGAAGGTAGGGTAATATTGCGCTCCAGCTTACCGTTCATATCATACTGCAATACCAGCGAAGTAGCATCTTTCAGGTATTCTGCAAATATTTTACCTCCACCTGTGGTGGCGTTTAAAACATTTTTAGTTTCGGGTATAAAGTCTTTCCAGTTAGCGGGTTTGGCGTCTGTGGCATCAACTGTTACCAGTTTATAGTTGGGTGCGTGCAGGTTGGTGAAAATATATAGCTTGCTGCCAATATTATCTATTACATTGCTTTGCGTATCAAAATTATCCAACACGTTGGTAATTTTACTGCCGGGTATGCTAAGGTCCTGTATATACAACTCATTACCTGTGGTTGATGTTGCCGCGGTAATTACTAAATAATGTTCATCTTCGGTAAGGTAAGCGCCTATATAGCGGCGTGGCTTATCTGCACCACCAAATATTAATTTATCGGTATGTTGGGGCGTGCCCAGTTTATGATAGAAGAGTTTATGGTATTGTGTTAACCCCGAGAGTTTGCTGCCAGCTTTTGGTTTATCGTAACTACTATAATAAAACCCGTCGTTACCTTTCCAGGCAATGCCAGAGAACTTTATATCAATCAGGGTATCGCCAATAATCGATTTGTCAGCGGCTTTAAGTACGATAACCTTGCGCCAGTCGGAGCCGCCTTCCGATAACTGATAAGCGGCCATACTGCCATCTCTGGTAAAGTCTATCCCGGCAAGGGAAGTGGTGCCATCTGCAGAAAACTTATTAGGATCCAGGAATATTTCCGGCTCACCTTTGCTGTCTTGCCTGTATAAAACCGCCTGGCTTTGTAAACCATTGTTTTTATAGAAATAAGTGTATTTACCTTCTTTAAATGGCGCGCTGTACTTCTCATAGTTCCACAAGGTTTCCAAACGGTGGTGTATTGCTTCTCTATAAGGTATGTGAGCCAAATAGTTTTGGGTAATCTTGTTTTCTGCAATAACCCAGGCTTTGGTATCGTCGGCCTGGTCATTCTCTAACCAGCGGTAGGGATCGGGCACTTTAGTGCCAAAATAGGTATCTACAGTATCAACTTTTTTAACCTGAGGATAAGGCAATGCTTTAATATTCATTTGTTGTGCGTAACTATAGCAGCAAAGTAAAGCAGCAATTACGATAAAGCATGAAATTTTTTTCATTTTACTTATTTATTACCTGTTAAAGTAAATATAGCAAAGTACAATTACCTTTTTGACAGAAATAGGGGAACGATATTAAGAAGAACTATTGCTGATAATTAAAGGATAATTATCGTTAATAAAAAATTGGTTTGTTCTATTGATATATGTAATAAAAAAAGAGCTTTCAGGTTTGAAAATAAATCTAACTTTTAGCATTAACTTAAAACAATTACTTTTGGGAAGATGACAAGCAGAACTAAACTTTATTTCGCTTCTGATTTCCACCTGGGCGTACCTAATTATACAGCTAGCCGCCAGCGCGAAGACAAAATTGTTCGTTGGCTGGATATGATTAAGGCTGACGCCGCAGAAGTGTTTTTAATGGGCGATATTTTTGATTTCTGGTTTGAATATACCACTGTTGTACCTAAGGGCTACGTACGTTTATTTGGTAAACTGGCCGAATTAACCGACTCGGGGATAAAACTATATATGTTTAAGGGCAACCATGATATGTGGATGTTTGAGTATTTCCAGAAAGAACTTAGTGCTTCCATTATTACCAACGAACTCGAGATTGAACGCAATGGCAAAAAGTTTTACCTGCATCATGGCGATGGCCTGGGCCCAGGTGACACCAAATATAAGTTCTTAAAAAAAATATTTCGAAGCCGGTTGTGTCAGTGGTTGTTTGAGCGCATCCATCCTAATTTGGGAGTAGGAGTAGCCAACCGATGGTCAAACCATAGCCGTATAGTACAGGGCCATAATGAAGTACGTAAAAATCTGGAACAAGAATGGCTGGTTGCATTCTCTCGGGAGCAATTGAAAATTGAATACTACGATTATTTGATATTTGGACACCGGCATTTGCCCTTAGATATACAATTGAACGACCAAAGTCGATATATTAACCTGGGCGAATGGGTAAATTATTTTAGCTACGCCGTTTTTAATGGTGATGATCTGAGTTTGATGTATTTTGAAAAGATACCGCCAACCAACTTCTAAATAGATTGATGATTTTAAAAATGAGCTACTTGCAAAAAAACGACTTCTATAGAAAATAAAAATTCTATGGTTTTTTTCATTAAAGTCGCTCATCGTACATCAGGTTAGCATTTATATTTTTATCTTCACGGTTCACTTAACATTTAAAAATATGCCAGAAGGTACAGTAAAATGGTTTAACAGCATAAAAGGATACGGTTTTATACAACCAACCGATGGTAGCGCTGATATATTTGTTCATATCTCGGCTGTAGAACGGTCTGGTTTGAAAGACTTAAGTGAAGGCCAAGTCTTAACATACGAAATAGTAATAGATAAATCGGGCAAAAATTCAGCAGAAGATCTGACTGCTAAATAACTTTTTTGCTTTTTGCGCATATAGTGTTATTTAATAGGTAAGCGGTTATAATTTCAAATCTATTATATGGATAAAAAATATTTTGCGATTAAACTTAATCCCAATAGACCCGATTTTGCCCAAACCATGACAGCCGAAGAGCGGGACATTATGCAACAACATATTGCCTATTGGAAAACCTATATGGAACAAGGCATAATGATTATTTTTGGGCCAGTTATTGATCCTAAAGGGGCTTATGGATTTGGTATTATAGCGGTAGACGACCCTGGCCAAGTGCAGCCGCTTTTAGGTAACGACCCGGCATCAAAAATAAACCAATATGAGTATCATCCAATGCTTGCCGTTGTGAAACAGCAATAAAAAAGCAAAATACGACTATTAGAAGATATTACAAAAAAAGGCTCCGCGTTGCGGAACCTTCACTAGGTTTATTATTGGAGAGACTCTTTTAGCTGGACAATGCCGCCGCTCCACTTACAATTTCTGTAAGCTCGGTAGTGATGGCTGCCTGGCGTGCCTGGTTGTAGCTTAATTTTAAGTTCCGTAATAGTTCGCCCGCATTATCAGTTGCTTTATCCATAGCCGTCATACGGGCGCCATGCTCTGATGCATGTGAGTCAAGTACGGCGCGGTATAATTGTATTTTAATATTTTTAGGGATCAGTTGATCTACAATTTCTTCCTGAGATGGCTCTAAAATATAATCAACATTTGATGCAGGTATCCCGGCCTTCTTTTCGGCTTTAGGTACCGGCAATAATTGCTCGGCTTTTAACTCTTGCATGGCTGCATTGCGGAAGTGGTTATATACTACTTCTACACGGTCGTAATCGCCATTTATAAAGCCCGCCATAATGGCCTCGGTAATTTTCGATACATTCTCAAAGTTAAGCTCCTGAAACAACTCGTTATTATTACCAATAACATTGTATTTGCGCCTGGTATAAAACTCCTGTGCCTTTTTACCAATACCAATTATAGATACATTACCCGCCTTCAATTGTGTATTATATTTTTCGGCAATCAATACGTTAGCTGTTTTGATTGCATTGGCATTAAATGCGCCGGCTAAACCGCGGTTTGATGCCACAACTACAATCAATACCCGTACAGGCTCACGCTCCTGCAAATATGGCGATGAACCTTCTTCGAGACTGGCCGATAGGTTGGTCAGTATTTCATTCAGCTTATTGGCATAAGGGCGCAACTGAACAATAGCATCTGTAGCTCGCTTTAGCTTAGCCGCCGAAACCATTTTCATGGCCTTGGTTATCTGCTGCGTCGACTTTACCGATGCTATCCTGTTTCTTACTTCTTTTAAGTTTGCCATTCTTTTTTAGTATCGAGTAGTTAGTATCAAGTAGCAAGTGATCTATATACTAACTACTTGATACTTGCTACTAAAAAATTTAATATTTACCAGACAATTCTTTAGCTACTGTTTCTAACACGCCAGTTAAGCTATCATCAAACTTGCCTGCTTTTAAACCCGCAAGTGTTTCCGGATGGCGCAATTCCAGCTGGCTTAAAAACTCACCTTCGAACTCTCTAACTTTATTTATTGGCACGTTACGCATTAGGTTTTTAGTACCGATGTAAACAATGGCCACTTGTTTCTCAACAGTTAAAGGCGAATATTGCCCTTGTTTCAAAATCTCAACGTTACGCGCACCTTTATCTAGAACAGTTTTAGTTGACGCATCCAGATCAGAACCAAATTTAGAGAACGCCTCTAATTCACGGTATTGTGCCTGGTCCAATTTCAAAGTTCCGGCAACTTTTTTCATGGATTTGATTTGCGCGTTACCTCCTACACGTGATACCGAAATACCAACGTTAATAGCCGGACGAACACCTGCGTTAAATAAGTTTGATTCCAGGAATATCTGACCATCAGTAATAGAAATTACGTTAGTCGGGATATAAGCAGATACATCACCAGCCTGAGTTTCGATAATTGGCAATGCCGTTAATGAACCTCCGCCTTTAACAATCCCTCTGATTGATTCAGGAAGATCATTCATATCTTTCGCGATAGCATCAACCGAGTTGATTTTAGCGGCACGCTCTAACAAACGGCTATGCAGATAAAACACATCGCCCGGATAAGCCTCGCGGCCTGGTGGACGGCGCAATAGCAATGATACCTCGCGGTAAGCCACAGCTTGTTTTGAAAGATCATCATAAACAATTAAAGCTGGGCGTCCGGTATCGCGGAAAAACTCACCAATTGCAGCACCTGCAAACGGCGCATAAAACTGCATTGGAGCAGGCTCTGAAGCCGAAGCGGCCACGATGATAGAGTAAGGCAATGCACCATTCTCTTCCAGCGTACGCAAAATATTAGCAACCGTTGAGTTCTTCTGACCAATAGCTACGTATATACAATATACCGGCTTCCCGGCTTCATAAAACTCTTTTTGGTTTATGATGGTATCTATACAAACCGCTGTCTTTCCGGTCTGTCTGTCACCAATAACAAGTTCACGTTGTCCACGGCCAATAGGTATCATCGCGTCAATCGCTTTAATACCAGTTTGCAATGGTTCAGTTACTGGTTGTCTGTAAATTACACCAGGCGCCTTACGCTCTAAAGGCATTTCGTAAGTAGTACCAGTAATTGGGCCTTTACCATCAATAGGCTCGCCTAATGTATTAACTACACGGCCAAGCATACCTTCGCCTACGTTAATAGAGGCAATTTTGCGTGTACGTTTAACGGTATCACCTTCTTTAACACCATCAGAAGGACCCAACAATACCACCCCTACATTGTCCTCTTCAAGGTTTAATACTATACCTTGCAAATTGTTGTCAAATTCAACAAGTTCGCCTGATTGTACTTGTGTTAATCCATAAACACGAGCAATACCATCGCCCACCTGGAGCACGGTACCTACTTCTTCTAATTCAGATGCTGACTTAAAGCCCGACAATTGCTGACGCAATATTGCTGAAACTTCGTCTGGTCTTACCTCTACCATTTTTTATTTATTTTAGAGTTTGGTTTTATTATTTAAAGTGCCTTGTGGGCAAATTCTGTTTTTAATTTTTTTAAGCTGTTAGCTATACTGGTATCAACCTGCCTGTCGCCTACGGTTAATACAAAGCCACCTATTAATTGGGGGTCAACCTTAGTTTGAAGTACAATATTACCGCCCACTTCGGCCCTAACCAGTTCAGTAATCTGCTTTTTATTTTCTTCGGATAATGGTGTAGCCGATGTAACTACAGCCTTAACAATAGCTTTCTTTAAATTATATTGATTAACAAACTCATGAGCGGTAAAAAATAGCACCTCCCCACGGCTTTTAGTGATCATAATTTTAAAGAAACCATCAGTAGCCTTACTAACCTTCGAAGAAAAAATAGCTTCAAGTATTTTTATCTTTTTATCATGTGAGATGATCGGGTTCCGCAAAACTGTTTGCAATTCCGGGTTCTCTTTTAAAGTTTGCACAAATAAATCCATATCAGCTTTTATAGCCTCCAGCGCATTTTGCTCCAAAGCTAAGTCGATAAGTGATTTGGCGTATCTGGCCCCTACTGTTAATTCAGACATATAATTGGTGTTGTGTGTTACGCGTTGTGTGCCGTGAGTTTTCCATAACAGGTTACTTATAACTTACAACCCGCAACCAACTTCAATATTAATTTAATTTCACTTCTTTTAATAGATCAGCAACCAACTCATCCTGAAGATGTGGGTGCTCAAATTGCTTGCGCAAAACTTTTTCGGCTATTTCAATTGAAAGTTCAGCAACTAGGTTTTTCACATCTGCCATTGCTATTGCTTTCTGACTGTTAATTTCCACACGGGCTTTTTCAATCATCTTGGCTCCTTCTTTTGCAGCAGCATCTTTGGCTTCCCCAATGATCTGATCTTTAACAATTTTTGCTTCGCGTAAAATCAAATCACGCTCAATACGGGCTTGTTTAAGTAACTGGTCGTTTTCATTTGTTAATCGAGCCATTTCATCTTTAGCGGCTTCTGCTTTTGATAAAGCATCTTCTATTGACAGCTCTCGCTCACTAATAGAGGCTAAAATAGGTGTCCATGCATACTTACGTAATATGAACAATAAAATGAGGAACGAAACTGTTGTCCAGAAAACTAAACCTATTTCGGGTTTAACTAATTCCATGTTAAATTTTCTTTTATTTAAAACTAATTTAAACGAGTTTTAAAACATGCCGAAGCCAATCGCTCCGGGCATGTTTTTGTTTTTTGCCTAATAAAAATTAGAGCAATGCAACTACCACCGCAAACAAAGCAACACCTTCAACAAGTGCCGCAGCGATGATCATGTTAGTTTGAATTTTAGAGGCAGCTTCTGGCTGGCGCGCAATACCTTCAACAGCTTTACCGCCGATTTGACCAATACCGATACCAGCACCAATTACTGCTAAACCTGCGCCAATTGCAGAAAGATTTCCAACTACGCCCGTGGCTACAGCTAAAACAACACCCATACTTCCAATCATTGTTTGATAATTTAAAACGTGTATATAATAGATAATTAATTCACAAAATTAATGGTGATGCTCTTCAACAGCCATCCCAATAAACAGGGCGGTGAGCATCGTAAAAATAAAAGCCTGTAAAAATGCTACCAATAGTTCTATGGTATCCATAAACACCACAAAAACAACTGATACTGGTGACATCCAAAGTGTATTAAAAATGAATATCAGCGATATCAAGCTCAATACTACAATATGGCCCGCGGTTATATTTGCAAATAAACGAATCATTAAGGCAAATGGGCGGGATATTACACCAATTAACTCAACAGGAACCATGATGATATATAACCATTTAGGTATATCAGGAGCAAAAATATGTTTCCAATAATATTTATTACCGCTAAAGTTTACCGTTATTAAGGTAATAACTGCTAATGTTATAGTTACCGCTATATTACCAGTAAGGTTAAAACCGCCCGGAAAAAAAGGAATCAAACCTAATAAATTACTAATTAATATAAAAAAGAACATGGTGAGCAGCAATGGCATATATTTCACATGCTTATGGCCAATGTTAGGAATAGCAACCTCATCGCGAACAAACAACACAAGAGGCTCCATAAAGGATTGCAATCCCTTAGGTGCTTTACCCTTGCGTGTTACGTATTTGCCAGAAACACTTATGAAAACACCAAACAGAATTGCCATAGACATCCACATGGCGGCAACGTTGCGTGTGATAGAAAAATCGTAAATCTTTGCGGTTAGATCTTCATTACCCGCGGCATCTACAGCAAGGATTTTATCCTTAACCAGTTTATAATTGTATTTACCCTGGTAAGTTTGCAATCCGTCGGCAAATACACTGGAGGAAAAAAACTCAAGACCTTTATCAGAACAGATGATTACAGGGAGAGGTATTTTATATGGCCCCACGATGTGCCAATAATGCGAATCCCCAATGTGCTCAAGAATTACTTCTTTGGGATTGAATTCTTTTTTTTCTGAGCCTTTATTTTCTTGCGAAAAAGCTGAAAATGGAATTGCCAATATTAGGATAACGGCAACTTTGAGTAAATATTGAATTTTTTTAAATTTAAAAATTGAGCCTTTGTCCATCTAAATGAAGTTTTCTACTTTAATTTTTGGTTGCGCAAGTTACATAACAAACCATAAACTTCAAAGGCTGTATTTAAGAAATATATATATGCAAAATCACTAGCAAAAACCAGTTTATTGACAGGGGTTTTTATGGTAAAAACCAATATAAAAATCAGTATTGCCAAGATTTTAAAAACAGTTCCTGCTAAAAAAGCCTGTGCATATAATTCTGGGTTTGCATTATAAATGGTCAATACAGATAAGATGACAATAAAAGTAAGCCCCGATATGTATAGAAACAACAGCCAAAAATGAGGTATCAACATATCAAGATTTCCGGAGTACATGAGTATTATAGGCACAACAGCCAGAGCGGCAACAAAAAACAAGTGAAATAATAAAAAACGATATATCTTCATTCTTTTAAAGACCGAATCACTATATATAATGAAATTAAAACCCCTGTGAGCGAAAATAGAGCCGTAATCCAATGCACCTTATTCTGTGTAGCACTGTCAATCCAATATCCTGCATAAGCAAAAACTCCGATTATGGCTATCATCTGAAAAGCAACACCGCTATATTTTACATAGTTGTTAATTTGCCGGGGGTTATTATCTTTATCATCGGACTCATTTAGCTGCATGTGCAAAATTATCTAATCAATTTGAATAATGTACATATTTTTGGCCCAAATAATTAATTTATCAAATATCTTTGTTAAACATTTATCATTGTTAAACCAAATATTCATTTTGAGGCGTTCACTATCTTACATCCATAAAAACCTTAATATATTAATACTGGGTTTGTTTATCTCCGGTTGTACACTTGAAAAAGAGAGTGGATTAAATCGTCGTATGCAAAATTTGACGGCTCATTATAATATACTGTTTAATGCCAATGATCTTTTAAATCAGAAACAAGAAGCAAGGGCAGCACAATACATTGACGCTTATAACCAAATTTTAAGTGTTTATCAGGATACAGCCACAAAAAGCACAACTGCTGATAAAGACCTAGAAGCCGCTATAAATAAAGCTAATAATATTATTTCCATTAAAGAACAAAGCCATTACATTGGTGATGCCTATATGGTTTTAGGTAAAGCAAATTATCTGGAGGCTAACTACTATAACGCAATAGAATTTTTTAGTTATGTAGCACGCTCTTATTCAAAGCAAAAAAGCCTGGCACAGGATGCCTTAACATGGAAAGCTCGGGCTTTAATGCAAATTGACCAGTTACCATTGGCAAAAATCACTTTGGATACTGCCTTACTTAATATTTTTCCAAAACAAAAAAACATAGCCGATGTGTATGCAACCCTGTTGCAATATGATATTTATAAAGAAAAGTATATTGATGCCGAAGAAATGGCTAAAAAAGCTATTCATTATACACACGATAAAAATCATCGGTTGCGGTGGACATTTATATTGGCCCAATTACAAGAAATTAACAATAAACCCAATGACGCATATCTGAACTATACAAAAATAGTAAATAGTAACGCCGCGTTTGAAATGGCCTTTAACGCTAGCCTTAACCGCGTCCGGATTGAAGATACGCACAATGGAGTGAAATTAAGCCGTATTGACAGGCTACGCAGCTTGTTAAAAGATGATAAAAACAGTGATTTTATTGATCAGATATATTTTCAGATAGGGGAGCAATACTTGGCACAGAATAATATTGAAGATGCCTTAAAGAACTATGCCCTTGCTATTCGTAAGAGCACTAAAAATCAAAACCAAAAGGGCTTATCTTATTTACGCATTGCTGATATTGATTTTAAAAATAAAGCTGATTACGCTGGTGCTAAAAATTATTACGATAGCACATTAACCGCCCTATCAACTAATTATCCGGGTTATCAAAACATTCTTAAAAAGAGTAATAACTTACAGTTACTTGCCAACAGTTTACAAATTATTGCAAACGAAGACACCTTGCAAATGCTGGCTAAATTGGACGAAAAGACACGTACAATAAAGGTAAACGAAATGGTGAGACTTAAAATGGCTCAGCAAAAAGCGTTGAGCCTGAGCAGTACGGGCAAAGCCGGAAACTTTATTAATACTCAAACCGGATCGGTAAGCAATACCGTTAACAATACTAATAGTACCTTTTATTTTAATAATGTTAGTGCCGTTAGCCAGGGGTTTACAGATTTTAAGCGCGTATGGGGTAACCGGCAGCTGGCGGATAACTGGCGCCGTAGTGTAAAATCAAACTCCGAAACAAATAACCCCCAAGTAGCAACCACTATTCAAAATTTACAATCAACAGCCGCTGGTAATCAGTTGCAAAATAAATCCATAGATCCGGCTGAAACTAAAGCGCGCCTGGATATAGTTCAGAATATTCCACTTACGCAAGCGGGATTATTACAATCCAACATGCACATTTATAACGCTTATGTAGATATAGCTGACTTTTACCGTGATATACTAAATGACCATAAAGAAGCTATAGTAAATTTCGAATTAATATTGACGAGGTTTTCAAACTCACCTAACAAAGCTGCTATATATTATAATTTATATAGGCTTTACAGCGATATTGATCATATCAAGTCGGAAAAGTATAAAAATTTGATCCTTAAAGATTATCCAGAATCAAACTTTGCCAAAGTAATAATTGATCCGGATTTCAACCAAAAGCTAAATGATAAAAATGCAGAGTTTACGGCCATTTATAATCAACTATTTGATTTGGTTAGCCATAAAAAGTACACCAAAGCGGCAACCGTCTCTGATAGCCTGATTCATATTTATCCTAATAATAGCTTTATAGCTCAGGTATATTATTTAAGGGCCATAGCGTTAGGGCATACTCAAAAGCTAGCACCATTCCGTACAGAATTACAAGAGATAGCTGATAAATTTCAGGAAGATAGGTTAATAACCCCATTGGTAAAACAACATTTGGATTTTATTAAAAACAACGAAGCAGATATTGCCCAACGGCGATATGCACTACTTGACAGCGACCCTAATGAAGTGCCGTTTATGCAAGAGAAGTTTACTTATAAATCACCTACATACTACAACCCCGCTAATTTTGCAAAACCCCAACCCCCAATAAAACAACCTATTGCACAAGCAAGGCCAGCTGTTATTACCCCAGCTATTACAGCTATTAATCCCGCTATTAAACCAGTAGAGGTAAATAAGGAAGCCCCGTCAATTTTTTCGCTACGCGATAGTGCAAACTATTATTTTGTTATTAATGTAAATACCAATACAATAAATTTGGCCCCATCCCGGTTTGGCATAGGCCAATTTAACCGGGGTAACTTTCAGGGCAATTCAATTAAACATCAATTAAAACCTATTGGCAATAATCAGCTTATATATGTGGGTATGTTTAACAATTTAAAAGATGTAAAAGGTTATGCGCGTGCCATTGCCCCGCTGCTGCCAGATATTATGAAAGTACCGGCAGATAAATACACCTTTTTTATCATCACCAAAGAAAATCTGGATAAGTTAGCCGACAAAAAAACATTGGACAGTTATTTTGACTTCTACCAAAAAAAATATTAATTATGTGGACAAAAAACCCTAACCATAAAAACACCAGCCTTACGCCCGAAGATATTCGACGATATAATTTTATGGTATGGAAGTTTATTATCGGTTGCTTTGCCTTTGTCATTTTAATGGTAACGCTTGCATCATTAGAATTATTCGGCAAATTACCTTCCTTCCGCGACCTTGAAAATCCCAAAAGTAACCAGGCCTCGCAAATTATATCTTCTGATAAAGAACTTTTAGGAACCTATTATGTAGAAAACAGATCTAATGTAAGCTATAAACAAATATCGCCAACTGTTCTTAACGCCTTAATTGCTACCGAAGATAAACGCTTTAAGGATCATTCTGGAATTGACTTCCGAAGATTATTTACTATTATATTTCATACCATGATAGGTAGTAAACAAGGTGGCAGCACAATTACACAACAATTAGCATTAAATTTATTTTCCGAGAAGGGCCGTGAACATTCATTCATCAAGCGAATTCCACAAAAATTGCAAGAATGGATAACCGCGGTAAGGTTAGAACGCCGCTATACTAAGGAAGAAATTATTACCATGTACCTTAATACAGTTGATTTTGGTGCATTTAAAACATTTGGCATTAAGTCGGCTGCCCGAACATATTTTAACACCTCTCCTGATAAATTATCGCCTGAACAAGCTGCTTTATTGGTTGGGATGATAAATGCCCCCAGCAGGTTTTCACCTACAAGCCACCCGGACAAGGCGCTTGCCCGCCGAAATATAGTATTAAGCCGAATGGCGACAGCTGGATTTTTAAGCGATGGCCAGGCAGAAGAATTTAAACATAAGCCCTTGGGATTGGATTTTAACCCTACTGATCATAATGAAGGAATAGCCACGTATTTCAGGGACGTATTGAGAAGGGATGTACAAAAAATACTAGACGACCCGTCTTTTTATAAATCCGATAATACATCGTACGATATTGATCGTGATGGATTGAAAATATATACCACCATCAACTCAACTATGCAAGATTATGCAGAAGAAGCTCAAAAAGAGTACATGCGCAATTTACAGGCCCAATTTAATGCACACTGGAAAGGTATAAGCCGATGGAAAACTATTTCAAATTTTAAATTATTGATGGATCAGGGTATGCGCCGATCCGACAGGTATAAGGAATTAAAAGAACAAGGCAAATCTGATGAAGAGATTAAAGCCGATTTTGATACACCTGCAAAAATGAATTTATTTACATGGAAAGGTAACATTGATACCATTATGAAGCCCATAGATTCTATTGTGTATTGTAAAATGTTGTTGCGGAATTCATTAATGAGCATGGATCCCACCACTGGCGAAATTAAAGCTTGGGTAGGTGGTATAAATTTTGAACATTTTAAATACGATCAGGTAAAACGGGGAACGCGACAGGTAGGATCAACTGCTAAACCGTTTACTTATTCGGTTGCGATTGATAATGGTTACTCTCCATGCATGGTTATACCGAATGTTCCGGTAACTATTACGGGTTATGGAGCAGATTATACACCTGGTTCTTCAGATACTCGCCAGGGTAATTTAACCTTAAGGGATGCCTTGGCGTGGTCACAAAATTGGATAACTGCGGCGGTAATGAAAGAAGTAGGCCCAGTTGCAGTGGCAAAATTAATTAAAACTATGGGCATCACCAGTGATGTCCCCCCATATCCTTCAATATGCCTGGGTACTTTTAACGCATCTGTTTATGATATGACCGGTGCTTATTCGGCTTTTGCCAACCATGGTTTATGGACGGAACCTACCTACTTGCTACGCATTGAAGATAAAAATGGAAACCCAATATATGAGCATAAACCTAAAGTAGTACAGGCACTAAATGAGCAAACCGCTTATGTAATGACCTATATGCTTAAAGGAGTAATTGAAAATGGAACAGGCGGCAGGATGCGTTATAAATATGGATTAAACAACCCCGTTGGTGGCAAAACAGGCACCACGCAAAACAACTCCGATGGATGGTTTATTGGGATCACCCCCCAACTGGTTACCGGGGTATGGACAGGCTGTGAAGACCCGGATATACATTTCCGCTCTACCTATTTAGGTGAAGGTGCAAACACCGCTTTACCCATTTTTGCCTTATATATGAAAAAAGTATATGCTAACACCGAACTGGGTATAAAAAAGAATATCGACTTTGACGCGCCTAAAGAACCATTAAAAATCACTTTAGATTGTAATGCATACAACCAGCAACAACCTGGAACCACAGAGGCCGATAAAAAATTAACTTTTTAGGATAAGGATACGATAAGGCATTAATTACACATGTCCTGTGGTATCTGCTTGGTAATTTTTATTAGTTTTTTAATAACCAATATACTGTCGTATTCTGTATCTAGCGCATCGGTTTTAGTAGTCTTTATCTTTCTGCCTTCTACCTCAACATATACCGGCTCGTATGGTTTTTCAAAATTTAGTTGCGAATATTTAAGCTCCAGATTAGATGAACTATCAGTGGCCCAAAATTCATTGCCGGTTGTACATTCTTTAAATAACTTTACTTCGGGGCCGAAACTATACAATCCTTTATATATAACAGGCTTTTGGCCGCTATTACCTATTCTGTTACAGCTACATACTGTAAACATTATTACCCCAATTAATAAGATTAATTTTAATTTCATCCAATTACAAATCTACAAATCCTGTTTGATTTCGTCTAACCCTTCCACACTAAGTCTTGCGCTTATACCCGAGGCAACAACAGCAATTGTGCTGACAGTTAAGAATACTAGTATAAAGTCGTTTATCTTCAACCCTATAGGATATGCATCAAGAACTGTGCCCGCGCTGCCCATTTTAATAAACCCAATACGCTGCTGAAGCAGACAAAAAATCAAGCCCAATATAATTCCGGACGCACATCCTATCATAGATATTAGCATTCCTTCAATAAAAAAAACACCTTGTATTAACCGCCTACCGGCACCCAAACTAGTTAAAATGGCAATATCCTTACGCTTATCTATAACTAGCATGGTTAATGAGCCAACAATATTAAAAATAGCAATTATTAATACAAATGTTAGTATTAAGTAAACGGCCCATTTTTCTGTAGTTAAAATTTTATATAACGAAGTATTTTGTTCATATCTGTCGTTAACTGTAAAATCATGCCCTATCTTATCTTTAATATCATTTTTTATTACTTCAATATTAGTCCCGTTCTTAAAATTAAGCTCAATAGCCGACACATTTTTAGGCTGACCAAGTAATTCGCGTGTAAATTCAATTGGTGTAACTACAATATCATCAAAATCTTGCTGAATAGAAAATACGCCGGAAGGATAAATATACTTAACTACAAATTCATTAATGGGATTACTAGCGTCAACTACGTTCCTGTTTGGCGAATATATCTGCAACGCGGTTAGCTGATCTTTAACATTGATAGATAGGCTGGATTGTACAATAGACCCAATAACTGCCGACGGCCGGCCTTGATTATGAACAGTGAAAGATCCGTTTTGTATGGTACTATCCAAATTTTTATTGTTTAAAAACTCATCGCTTACACCTTTTATAGTGCTTATCACTTGCCTGTCGCCATATTTAACCAATGCTTTTTCTTCCAATACTTCGGCATACGAAAACAATGCGGTATTTTTATGAAGCGTGTAAAAATAAGTTGTATTAGGATTAAAGGTTTTGCCAAGCCTGGGCTGTATTTTTATTTGAGGCGTAAAATTACTATAAAGCTTCAGAATAACTTTTTCGAAACCATTAAAAACCGATAATATAATGATTAGGGCTGCACTACCAATAAAAACACCAAGCATAGAAATGCCCGAAATTATATTAATGGCATGGATGCTCTTTTGCGAAAAAAGGTACCGCTTAGCTATATATATCGAAGTATTCAATCTTACTATAATTAACTACGTAAAAAATGGATTATGTAATTTTTCATAACCTATGGTAGTTTCAGGGCCATGCCCGGGATAAACAGTACACTCATCAGGCAAAACAAACAGCTTTTGTTGTATATTGTTAAGTAACTGCTTAAAATCCCCTCCCGGTAAGTCGCTACGGCCTATACTCCCTTTAAAAAGAACATCCCCACCTACTAAAAAATTTTCGTCACGGGCATAAAAACATAAATGAGCCGGCGAATGTCCAGGTGCAAAAATAAGTTCAAGTTGGCTTTTACCTATATTTATACTTCCGGTTTCCGGTAAAAAAGTATCCGGCATTGGCGATAGTTCATATCTGAAACCCATTTGAGGCGCATATCCAGGGATTGATTCTAACACGCCAAGCTCCCCTTTATTAAACTGAGGCTTTAATCCATACTGATCAAAAACAAATTTATTACCCAGCACATGATCGATATGGCAATGCGTGTTGAGCAGCAAAACGGGCTTCAGTTTATTATCCTTAATAAAATTTACAACAACGTTTTGCTCGGACGCGGTATACATACCAGGGTCAATAATAGCACAATCGCTGTTATCATCATAAACAACGTAGGTATTTTCCTGATAAGGGTTATTTATAAAGGCCTTTAACTTTAACATAAGTCAAAAGTAAACAATTATGTCTTCAATGGCGATGTTTGCTTTGTTCACTCAATCCACCTATTTTTTCCACCTAAAACTCTTGATCATCACATCCATATCCTTTTTAATGAAATTGAGCACCGGTTGTATAGAATCAAGCCGGGGTTCAGTCCCGAAATAAAGTGCGCCACGCAAATAGTGATGGGTACTATCTGTTAAAAAGAATTGGGCAGACGAGGCTGCGTTTCCATCAATTGTGTAATAAATGCCATAGAGCTTTCTGTCGGGATACGAAATCGCTCCTTCATCAATTGAACTGGCCTTTACAGTATGCTTAAAAGCAAAAGTATGGGCATCCTCAATTAAAGTATTAAACATTTTTTTGGAAGTAATACGCTCATAACTTAAGTGTAGCGTCCCGTTAAATTGAGGGAACCTGACATTTAGCCAGCATGGCTTTGAACCACGCATTTGATCGGGTTCTATAATTGCATATTTGGGGTATTCAAAAACAAAGGGGCAGCCTCCTGTATATTCCTGATAGGCTTTAGTTGGAAATGTAATCCTGAAATACCCTCGCGGCTTTGGAGAATAATCATGATTACGGCATGACGCAAATAACGTAATTAACCCACAAATTAAGTATATGCCCCTCATTATTGCTTATCTTTTGAAGTCCATATTTCCCAGGCTTTTTCTGCCTGTAAAACAAGCATTTCGTACCCGTTTTTTATAGTAGCCCCTTTTTCCAGGCCTTTGGATAAAAACAGAGTTTGTTCCGGGTTGTAGATCAGGTCAAACAGTATATGTGCACTGGTGATAAACTCATAGGGTATTGGCGGACATTCATCAAAATTCGGATAGGTGCCAACTGGTGTGGTATTGATGATTAGCTTATGTTCGTTAAAGTGAATTGCTGTTAATTCGTTAAATAGCAGCGTGTCCGGATCGGGCTTACGGGTAACAATGATATAAGTTATACCCAATCGATCTAACACATATTTTACTGCCTTAGCAGCTCCCCCGTTACCTAATATCATCGCTTTTTGATGGGTGCTTTTTAACAGGGGGCGTAATGACATTTCGAAGCCATATACATCTGTATTATATCCTTCTAATCTAAAATCATACCTCTTTATGCCCACCTCACCCGTTAATGCTGCCATTACAGGGCTTTCAGAGGAAATACTGATACAGTTTACGGCTCCTACCTGCTTGGCATCATCAGCTATCCAGTCCAGTTGATGCATCACGTTTATTTTATGCGGAATGGTTACATTAAGGCCACATAAATCAGGATGCTCTTGCAATAATTTTGAAAGTTGTTCTATTTTTTCTATCGGGAAAAGCTCATATGTACAATTATCAAGGTTTTCTTTTTCAAACTTCTCACCAAAATACTTTTTGGAGAATGAATGTGAAAGTGGATAACCTATAAGCCCGAATTTTTTCATTGATTTGGATTGTACTAATATTTAGTTATGATTGAAATGGTATATAACTTATGCAGCGGCATAAGTGAAAGCGCAATTAAGTCGCATGCAATCATAAATTTATAAAATGATCAAAAGTATCGCTACGTAACCCCAATCGCAAGGTTTCCAGCGGAATTGCATCAGAAGGAGCAATATTACCCAAATTTACATTAGCACCAAGTAATTTAATAAACCAAACCTGTTGGGCTTTTTGAGGGGTTTCCCAGATAATAGTTTCTTCGGGTATTTGTGTTAATATTTCATCTACTAAACCTTGTCTTACCTCGCCCGAATCGCGATAGATGCCTACATTTCCACTTTCACGCGCTTCTGCAATAACCTTCCATGCTCCGGCTTCAATTTCGGCATTCATTAGTTTTATCCATTTATATGGGGCAAATATTTTTTGCACATCTTTTGACCCTACTTCTGATATTACAGTAATTTGCTCGCTAAGCTTACGTATGTACTCGCACTTTATATCGTGTTCAATAGTAATTGATCCGTCTGATACTTCGGCATATTCCATTTTATACTTTTCCAATATCCTGCGATAATCATCAAACTGCCCCCTAACTACAAAAGCTTCAAAAAGGGTACCGCCAAAATAGGTAGGTAACCCCGCTTCTTTATAAATTTCCAGCTTTTTTTCCAGGTTAGGTGTTACAAAAGAGGTTGCCCAACCTAATTTTATAATGTCGGAATGTGGGCCCGCTACTTCTATAAAATCTTCCGCCTGCCTGCAACTCAGTCCTTTATCCATCACCATAGTTAATCCGTTGGAGCGGGGTTTAAGCGTACGTTCAGGAAGATTATTTATTTCGTAATTCATAGATGTATCAGATATACAATTTGTTAAAGCCCATCAATAAAAATGACGGCAAATGTTAATAAAAAAGATCCAAAACTATAAAAATTTTGGATCTATCGGCTTATTTCATTAAGCTTATTTTGTGTAGCGGTTTATAATATCAATAATCACTTTATTTTCCTGAAGTTGTGGTAAGTAATCAAACAGGATATAATGCTTCTCAGGATCGGAAGTTAACGCTTGCTCCAAAAATGTAAGCGCTTCATTAAACTCTCCTTTAGCAAATAAATAGGCTACCATACGGTAATACAACTCAGCAGAATCAGGATTGTTTTTAATGCCCTCTGCAATTATCTCAATGGCTCCTTCCAGCTTTTTTTGCTCGTATAAAATGGACGAATAATCCAACCAGGCATCGGTATCCAAGGGGTTAAGCTCAACTACTTTTTCATACGCCTGCTCGGCTTCAGCCAAATGCCCAAGTTTGTATTCGGCATCAGCAATGGCAAACCAATAATCAGCATTAGCTATATCAAGGTCAAGTGCTTTTTTATAAAAATGGAGTGCTTCAAAATATCTTTCTTCAAAATCAAGCGTTACACCAACCCCAAACCAAGCATCGGCAAGTTTCGGATCCATTTTTACCGATTTTTTATAAAACGCCCGCGCTTCGTCCATTTGTTCAAGCTTTTCATAACACTCGCCAATGGCACAATAGGTATCAGCGTTAGGCGGTTCATACTCAAAAGTTTGCCTATACACTTCAATGGCTTCGGCATATTTTTCCAGGTTTACCAGTGCATTACCTTTATTAAAGTAAGCCGATGCAAAATTATCTTTGATTAAAATGGCATAATCATACGCGTCAATAGCTTTTTCAAACAAACTAAGTTTGGTAAAAGCATTACCCAAATTATACCATGCGGCATAACTGTAGGGTTCGTTATCAATATATTGTTGATAAAATTGTACGCTTTCTTCCTGATTATCCATCACATCATAACAAAAAGCCAGTTCGTATAAAGCGTCCTGATTTTCCATATTTTGTTCAAGGCATAGCTTAAGGTAAGTTATAGCTGTATCATAATCGCCCATGTTTTGATTAACATAAGCGATATGCAATAAAATCTCATCAGTTTCTTCGGCTATATTAAGCGCCTTTTCATAATTGGCCAACGCTTCCGGATAACGCTCTAAACTTTCGTACAGGTTACCTCTAATAATGTAAATATCAGCATCAGATGCTTCCAGCATTTCGGCCCTGTCTAATGAGCTAAAAGCATCTCCAATTCTGTTGGTTACAACAAATAACTGGGCCTGCTTGATAAAAAACACCGCTGCAAAAGGATGTTGGTTTTTAGCATATTCAACTACCTGTAACGCCTTAACCGGATCGTTTTTTTCAATGTAGAAGTCGATGATATTTTCAAACGCTTGTGCATCAAAAAAGTATTGGTCGTGGTTACGAATCATTTCTTCGTATCGTTCTACAGAAAACCTTGGGTCCTCAGTAAAATCAAATTCAAAATCTTCTTCCATTCAATTTTGTTTGCAGAACTTCTGCTTAGCGTTTATTAAATACAATATATTTGCCAAGACTTTCGTTGAGTTAAAATACTTATAAAAACAGACCGCAAAACAATTTACTTTTCAACATATCCCCATTTTTAACAAATGATTCATTAACTACCTGAATTTAAACACAAAACATTTACTTTGTATAAGAAACCAACACTATAAATAATTAGCATAACGCTTTAATTATACAAAGTTACCAAAAGCTTTCGATAACAAATTCAAAAAACGTTTGTATATAAACGTAAATAATTCTGATTTTAGTACAAATTATCCCTTTTGATACGTTTACTCCATTATATATATACAAATAAAACCAAATAATCAAAAAACATTCAATGACCATTCTATATAAAAAATTGCATTTCTTATCCATATGGGTAGCATTATTATTAAATGTACAAGCGTTTGCTCAAATTACCACAGAGCCTGACCCACCAAGAAACTGGCATGAAATGGACCTTAAAACAGATGGCTATTATGGCATCAGTTTAAATAATGCTTATAAATTTTTAAAGGGCAAAAAAAGTAAAACCATTATAGTTGCTACTATTGATAGCGGTGTTGATACTTTGCAAAAGGACTTAAAAAGCATTTTATGGACTAACCCAAAAGAAATACCTGGTAATGGCATTGATGACGATCATGATGGTTATGTTGATGACGTGCATGGTTGGGATTTTTTAGGGGGGCCTAATGGCAAAGCGGATTTTAATGAAACTACAGAAGAAGTGCGCGAGTATGCCAAACTTAAAAACAAATACAGTAACACAAGCGACGCAACCTCCAATCCAAAAGAATATGCTTATTGGATGAAGGTAAAAAGTATTTATGATTCGACTGTAACTAAATCTGCTGCCGAAATTAAACAGCTTTCGCCAGTAATGAATATTCTAATGGTTACTAGCGGCATAATTAAAAACAACTTGCATCTTAATGCCGACGCATCATTTACGAAAACAGATCTGGACAGAATTAAAACTGAAAACGATACTGTTATGCAGAGTAAAACGATTTGGTCGGAAATTTTTCATGAAGAAGGGGGCTCTGCGAATAGTACCAAAACCATACGGGATTATAGTGAGTATTTAACCAAGTTAAATAATGACGTTAATCCAGATTTAGACGCCAGGAAAAACATAGTGGGTGATAACCCGGATGATAATAGCAATAGCCATTATGGTAATAATATTGTAAAGTATGATGATGCGTCTCACGGTACCGGTGTTGCGGGCTTAATTGGTGCAGTTCGGGGTAATGGGTATGGCATTGACGGTGTAGCCGACAATGTGAGGATAATGGCTATAAAAGCAGTGCCTAATGGTGATGAATATGATAAAGATATTGCAAACGCAATCCGGTTCGCGGTTAATCATGGTGCAAAAATTATTAACATGAGCTTTGGTAAAAAAATATCACCGCATAAAAAGTGGGTTGATGATGCTTTTAAATATGCAGCCGCGAATAATGTTTTATTGGTTATGGCTGCAGGTAACGACAATCAGGACGTAGATGCTAAGCCATCCTTTCCGAATGACACTTTTGAGGATGGTTCCGCTACAGATGCTGATAATGTAATTAACGTAGGTGCTTCTTCAGCCAAGCTTGGCGAAAAACTGGCTGCTACCTTTAGCAATTATGGTAAAAAAAATGTTGATGTTTTTGCGCCCGGAGTTAAGGTAACATCCATAGACAAGGATGCAGAGTTTAATACTGCAGATGGAACGAGCTTTGCCTCGCCTATTACGGCCGGTGTAGCCGCTTTAGTTTTATCCAGGTACCCCCATTTAAGTGCCCGGCAATTAAAGTTGGTAATATTACAATCTGCCAAACCTTTAAACGGCATATCAGTATTAAAACCAGGAAGCAAAACAGTAAAAGTTGATTTTACAACCTTATCAAAAACCGGGGGCATAGTTAACGCTTATAATGCTGTATTGATCGCTTCTAAAATAAAGGGAGAGGTAAATTAATTAACCAATAATTTATATCCTTTACCATGCACATTGATGATTTCAACATTGGAGTCATCTTTTAAATATTTACGAATCTTACTTAAAAAAACATCCATACTGCGGCCATTAAAATAATTATCATCGTGCCAAATATTAAGCAGAGCTTCTTCGCGGGTGAGCACTTCGTTTTGTTTTAAGCAAAGCAGCCTTAACAAATCAGCTTCTTTTGTGGAAAGTTTTTGGTGATTCACTCCGTCTTTGATGATTTGCTGATTATAGTCAAAATCGTACTTACCTATTTTAAAACTAGTAATACTTTCACCCTTGTCATTGGTGTTTTCGTTTACACGTTTTAACAAAGCATTGATGCGTAAAAGTAATTCTTCAATACGGAAAGGTTTAGTAATATAGTCATCTCCACCCAAATTAAATGCTTGGGTTTTGTCCTCAATCATTGCTTTAGCTGTGGCAAAAATTATCGGAATTCTGGCATTCATCTTCCTGATTTCTTTACCTAAAGTAAAACCATCCTTTTTAGGCATCATTACATCTAGTATTAACAAATCGAATGTGCTTTTGATAAAAGCCTTGAGGCCCTCTTCGCCATCTTTACATAATACAACATCAAATTTGCCTTTTAACTGCAGGTAATCCTGAAGCAACATTCCTAAATTGGGGTCGTCTTCTACGAGTAATATTCTCATCATAATTATTTACCTTGCATAGTTTTATCAAACCTCAACTCAAACTCAGACCCCTTATCCTTTTCAGATTTTACACTGATAGTGCCGTTAAGCCGTTTCACAATAGTATTTACATAACTTAAACCCAGGCCAAAGCCCTTTACATCGTGCAGGTTACCGGTCGGTATGCGGTAAAACTGTTCAAATATTTTTGTTTGCTGGTCATTACTCATTCCAATGCCTTTATCAGCCACTTTAATTATAGCCTGTTTGCCTTTACTTAATGTGGTAATAGAAATATTTGGCTGTTCAGAACTGTATTTAATAGCGTTATCAATAAGGTTATAAATTACGTTTGAAAAGTGTAACTCGTCAGCCTTTATCACCATCTCTTCAGCAACCAGGTTTAAGTCAATTTTAACATCATGTTTCTGCAACTTTAACAACATACTATCTAATACTGTAGTTATCATTTCATTCACATCAACAGGTTTAATATCTAATTTAAAATCGTTTTTATCAATGCGCGCTATATTTAAAACACGCTCAATATGGCTTCCGAGCCGTACGTTTTCTTCGTATATAATATGGGCTAGTTTTGAAACCCGGGTTTTGTCTTCCGCTACTTCAACGTCTTTTAAAGCTTCGCTGGCAATCATTATAGTTGATACCGGAGTTTTAAATTCATGCGTCATGTTGTTGATAAAATCGGTTTTCATTTCGGATATTTTTTTCTGTCGCAGAATGGTATAAATAGTATAACCAAAACAAAATACCAGAATAAAGAGTAATCCACCGGTAGTGGCCATTGTAGCGGCCATTTGACTTAAGATTAGGGAGTTTTTTTGCGGAAACGCTATTTTAATTTTACCGGGGTCATTAATTACCTGCTTGCTAAAAATAGGCATTTGGTAGGTATTAGCCATTATAAAAACAGGCTTTTCTCCTTTTATATCCATCGCCTTCGAAAAAATCAATGAGTCGTTATGCGCGGTTGTAACTTCGTAACTAAATGGCAAAAAAACTCCCCTGTTAATTAACTCGGTTCTTAGCAGCGTATCTATCCAAACTTGATTAATCCTTTCTTTAAGTGGCTCTCCGCTCCGTTGATATTCAGCTGCCAGATTTTCAAATATAGCGGGGCGGTTTTTTTCACTTTGATTTGGCGTATCGGCGGTTTCAATCTGCAATAACTTTTCTACCTGTTTTAATTGTAATTCCTTTTTTTTCCGATCTTGCTCCTGTACCCATAAAGGGTTTAAACGTGGTACAGACACTATCTGCTTGCCATATTGAGGGTCAATATAAGTAATATGGAGGGTGTCGATATACTTTTTAGGCTTAATTCGGAATTTATACTCTTGCGGATCAAGAACTTTGCTGGTAATTTGTGGTATAATATTTTGCTGTATCTGGCCAAATTCGTCAGTATACTCCTCAACTTTCAATTGGAAATTTAACGAGCCCTTTACTTCATTAAGCTCATTATCCATTTTATACCGCATATTCATCCGCTTTATGCTATCTCGTAATTTAGCTATTCGCTGAGTGCGTGTTAATATTTTACTATCAGATGCTGGAGTGTTAATTTTATGCTCAACATTTGCCTGGCGTTGAGCAGTTATATTTTTATACCTAACCTTTTCATTCAAAAAATTGATTGCATCTTGTTTACTAATTTTAGCCACTACGTTATTTAGAGCCTCATTAACGGAGCGGTCAAATAATTCGGACTGCAGACGGTAGGATTGCTTAAGAAAATAGAATTGCATAGCCATAACACCAATTAATGCTGTTAACATTAAGCCCGTAATTATGACAATACTTTTCTTTTTCATCAACTAACAAAAATATCGAAGAATTAACTAACATCGTGACCTTTAACATATTTTAACATATTAAAGTTGGTTTAAGCCTGAACTCATACAAATATAAGAATGCCATTAATCAAAAAAGGATAGCTACATATATGTAACTATCCTTTTTAAGTAAATTGTTAGGAATTAATGATGGTTACCAGTACCATTAGTTTGATAACAACCAATATCCTTACCGGGAAGAGTGATCTCGCTTGAACCAAAGTTAGGGTCAACTTTTATACCTAAGGTTACCGGACTAAAGCCTGTATATCCTTTATTAATAGCTGGTGACCCCGGTTTAAGGTGGAAATCGAAACCGTCTATTGAAGCTTGGGTTCTGAAATTGGTGTTTGGAAGTGGATAATTCACAAACATTGGATTATTTTGACCTATTAATGAACTGCCGTCATATATCATTCCGAAAGTATAATTTGCTGGCAAAAATGCTTTCATGTTTGGAATATCAGTAGCTTGCGGAGTTGTAACAACTGCTTGTGTAATATTTGTCGGTACAAATTGGTTAACAACGGATATAGAATCGCCATAATAGAAGTTATAACCGTAAGCAGTTTTACTGATCACACCATCACCCGGGTGAGCGGCAGTATCAGCCAAATATACCTTACCAGTAGAAACGCCACCGGCAACCCGAACACCATACCTGCAATTAACAATAAGGTTGTTATAAGCTAAACCCCTTGAGGCGTTCTCAATTTCAATGGACCCACTTTTTAAGCCTAAAGCACTTGAACTTCTCCAGCCGCCGTTAACATAAGTGTTATTATACATGGCCACTTGGTTTTGTGGGGATACACCACCATCATTAGAAGTTTTGGTGGCATTTGTTGCATACCCGATAAACATATTATAAGCCATATTGCCTTGCGTACCGCTTTTTGAGTTAAAGCCATCGCCACCTGTGGCTCCCATTTTTTCGCAAGTGTTTCTCATCATATTGATGTGTCCTCCATAAAAACGGATAGCATCATCTGGTGATCCATAGATCCATGAATCTTCAAGGATAAACATACCGTCTGGAGCACCATAATAAATAATATACTTATCACCAACTTTAGGGCCGGCAGTAAAAGGGATGGACTGTAAGGCTGCACCACCAAAATCAAGATGTGTCCATTTGATGACCAGTAATTTTGCAGTTTGGCTACAGTAGATACCGCCCCAACCTCCGCGATAAGCAGAATCCGCTGATGAAAAAGAAGCCCCTGTAGTTTTTACTGCGCTCTTGTAAGTAATGTTTACCGGCGCATCACTGGTGCCCAAGCTTATTAATGTCCCATTTACTATAAAATTAGTACCCTTAGCCATATTAACTTTCACACCTTTTTGGATCAAAAGTGTATCACCAGCGTTAATAGTAATATCACCATTGACATTAAATGTTTGGTTACCAAGCATGGTGCCTTTATAAGTGCCTGCAGGCAGATCACCAGCAGCAATAGGCTTACCTACTTGAATTTGCGGTACAGAAATTACAACATTATCTGTAGAATGTTTTTTACATGCCGAAGCCGAAATTACAAGCAGGGCAAATAAAGCGATCTTGATTTGTTTCATGATTTTGATTTAATGATCTATTGATTTGTTTATTTAAAATTTGAACCTAAAACCCAATAAGTAACGCGCATTAAACTGGTCTTTTTGCACGGTTATATAGTCTGTACTTGCCTGAGAAGGAAACCTGTTTGTGGCTGCACCATTATAATGCGGGTTATTTTGTTTAATTATCAGCTCGTAAGGTGTATTAAGTAAATTATTGGCTTTTATATAAAAAATGTAATTCTTATGAAATGTTTTTTGAGCTGAAAGGTCTAAATTAATAGTGGCTTTTTCCCAATTGTCCATATTGTAGTAGAAAGAGAGTGTGTTGATCCGCTCTCCGGTATAAACCATAGCTAATTGTGCGTCCAACCCATTCTTTACATCTTTATACAAAAAAGAGAAATTACCAATGTTTGCAGACTGGCCCTGTAATGGCCGCTGCTGGCTAACTTGGGTGTATTTAGGCCCGTTTTTATCGTAGTAATCAAACTCCTTGCTTGAATTAATCAATGAATGTGTGTAAGTATAGTTACCAGATACACCAAAATTTCCAAAAAATTTTCGCAAAACAAGTTCTAATCCATAATTAGTAGCATCTCCAAAATTATTTGGTTGCAGCGTTAATTCGGCACTGCGGTTCTGTTGCACTAGTGCATATTCTATTGGGTTAGTAATGTGCTTATAAAACGCACCTATCATATATTGATCAAGTGCTCCTTGAAACAATTCGTACCGAAGATCATAATTGTCAACAACGGTATGTTGTAAATAGGGATTGCCCGATACTGCATAAGCCTCATTACTTGTATTATCACTAAAGGGTATCACGTCGGCATATGCAGGCCTGTATATTGATTGGAAGTAGGAGAACCGTAACGCACCATTATTTTTAAATGAATACTTACCATTGATACTTGGTAAATAATCTGTATAGGATATTGAGCCGTATTTACCAGCAACTGTTACAGGTACCGAGGTAGTAAAATCTTGTGATGTATTTTCGGCTCTTAACCCAAGCAGAATATCGAAATCATCATTGATAAAGTATTTGATCTGACCGTATAATCCCTGTACGTTTTCTTTAAACGTGTATATACCAGCATTTTGCAGATTACCCAAAGCAAGGTTATCGGGCAGGAAGATAAATTTAGAATTTGGTATTGAAACAAATCTTTCCTGTTGGCCGCCCGGATCATTGACTATGCTAAGCGAGTAGTAATTATTATAGTTATCCCGGTTCTTATTTCTAGCCATTCCCCCAAATCCAATAACCGTTTTATGACCAGCTATTTTTGTATCCCAATTAAAATTAACATACCCCGAAATATCTTTATCTGTATTATGCTGCCAATCCGGCTTCTGACCATCCACAAAAAAAGCACCATAACTTGGTGGTGAACTTGTTGATGTATATGAAATATCCTGAGAGTAAGAAAACTCGTTAGTGTATGGTGCCTGTCGTTTAGCTTCTGATGCAACCAGCGACCAGTTAGCACTTAAAGAGCCAATCAATTTGTTTTTCCCCTGTAGCATCACGCTATATATATCCTGCAGCGTTTCTCTGGTTTGGATCTTATTAGAAATTGTTTTGATACCTATACCGCCTTTATATATATAGGTGCCACCAGCTATCCCATCGGTTTCGTCTATTCGTACGCGATCGGCATTTAACTGTAAGTAAGTTGTAAATAAACTGATGCTATTATTTTTATTGAAATTGTAATCTATTGTAGATATCAGCCCTAACCGGCTTGATCTGGTGGAATACTGCCTGTAACGAATGTCCTGGATGTTTGCCTGTTGAATACTATCAATGCTAACCGATGGCGTTACTGTTGCCGTTTGGGCCAACGCAAAAGAATTATTACCCGAATAAGTATTTTGGTAACTCCCGGCTACTATTACACCGAGTTTTTTGTTTATGAACCGGTTCCCTAGTGTTAAATTGGCATTAGTATTTACAGGCTTATTGTTAGCGCTTGTTATAAATGTACTATATGGAAAACTGCTTAAAGAGGCATATGAAGCTGGGCCAAATATCTCTGATGGCGATAGGTGGTTTTTAGTTGATGCATCAAAACCTATAAAATCTCTATTTGCAAATATTTGACTATAGCCTGTCCCAACGTTACCTTCTATCCTTAATCCATCGGGCGCGTGTTTCATTACCATGTTAATTACACCTCCAGTAGCATCTGCCTCCATATTAGGCGTTAACGTTTTATAAACCTCTATTCTTTCAACCAGATCTGCCGGAAAAATATCTAATGGAACATACCTGTCGCGATCGTCAGGACTTGGTATTTTAACACCATTTATCAAAGTAGTATTATAACGCTTATCCATACCCCGGATAATGGCATACTGCCCTTCACCCGAATTGCCTCTTTCAACTGATACTCCCGACACACGTTGCATTACATTAGCAACCGTAATATCCGGTGAGATAGCGATTGCATTTGCCGATACAATATTAACAGTGTTATCTGCAGCTTTTTCAGCTGTCTGCGCAGCCCTTTCGGTCTCTCTATTAGTGTGCCCGGTAATGTTTACCTCGGTAAGTGCTGTATTGTTATCAACCATTGATACATTTACTGTAACAAGGCTCCCCTGCGCCACTTCAACAATTTGATCTTTACTGGTATAACCGATAAACTTCACCTGTAATTTATAAGCTCCAGTTGGAATGTTTTTGAATTGGTATGTGCCATCTAATTTTACAATGGAATTTAATTTGGTACTGCCTTGTTCAATATGTACAGTAGCACCGATTAATGGTTCTCCTGTTTTTAAATCAAAAACTTTTCCTTTAATTGTTTGGCCGTTAGCTAGCGCATTGCAACCAATAAGCAATACACAGATTAAACAGAGTTTTTTATACATTAATGCAAAAGATGTCATCAAATATTATTTGTTAGTAGTTGATAAAGGATTTGTGATTTGGAGCTCTGCTTACCAAATAAATGCTTAGAAACAGCATTTAGAAATGAAGTGACATGTGCCACATTAGTATTTTTTAGGTAAAACTTGATTCATATCCCTTTAATGTGATACAAAGGAACAATAGCAGTATAAATAAAAAATAGATTTAATATTAAGATATTATAACGGATCTGTTTTGCGAGTGTAATAAAAATGTTAATTTAACATCAACAGATAATAGGGGCCATTAATCAACAGAAACTGTGAGTCCTTCTTGCTGTAATATTTTGCGGTAAATTTCCATTTCTGTGAATGAACCTTCAAGTACGGCGCATTTGCCTTCGTTATGAACTTTCCAGGCAATTTTTTCTGATTGGGATTCAGAATAATCAAGGTATTTAATCATGCAATGTATCACATGATCGAATGTGTTAAAATCGTCGTTCCATAAAATTAACCGGTGCATTTCTTTTAGCCCGGCCAATACTTCTTCGAGTGTAAGGGTTTGTTCTTCTACCTGGGTTGACATTTGGTGCAAATTTATCAAAAACAATCCGTAATAGAGAAGCAGGTCTCAATAAATAGTTAATGCTTCAACTCCCCTTAGCACCTCGTGTCATTTTTTCAATATTATCCCACATATCTTTTGTAACCATTTCCAATGCGCTAAACTGGCCCGCCCCTTGCAGCCATTCACCACCATCAATAGTGATTATCTCTCCGTTAATATATCCCGAAAAATCAGACACTAAAAAAGCGGCCAAATTTGCCAGTTCCTGATGTTCGCCAACGCGTTTAAGTGGTACACGGTTTTTAAAATCAAATTTCTGAGCCATCTCTCCTGGCAGTAAACGCTCCCACGCTCCCTTGGTGGGGAAAGGGCCTGGGGCAATAGCGTTGGTACGTATCCCGTGTTTGCCCCATTCTACAGCTAATGAGCGTGTTAAAGACAGCACACCGCCCTTAGCGCACGCGGATGGCACCACATACGCCGACCCGGTGAATGCATACGTTGTTATAATATTTAGTATTGTGCCCGCAATTTTGTTCGCTATCCAATATTTACCCAAAGCCAGTGAGCAATTAACAGACCCCTTTAATACAATATCAATAACCGTGGAAAAAGCATTAGCCGATAACCGTTCTGTTGGGGATATAAAATTACCCGCGGCATTATTCAGCAACGCGTCAACCTGTCCAAAGGCTTCAACAGATTTTTGAAGTACTGCTTCTATTTCCTCATAGTTCCGCACATCACATGGCAATGCCAATACCCTGCCCCCGGTTTCGGCTTGCATTTCGGTGGCTGCTTTCTGGAGCACGTCCAATTTCCGACTGGTTATTACCACGTTTGCGCCGAGTTTCAAAAAGTAGGTACTCATTGCCCTGCCCAAACCAGTGCCACCACCGGTAACTATTATTGTTTTACCCTGGAGCGCATCATCACGTAACATACCTTTAACCATAATACCCCCTTTTAAATCTCCCCTCTGGCGGGAGAGACTATTTGTATTTTAATGTTGATTATTCAATTAATACTTTAAACATCTTTAACATCCTAAACCTTTCCTTCAGTAGAAGGTTTAGCAGAGCCCGCTTTTAAGTTTTGGATGATCATTTGAAGGGTTTGCCGTGTTTCGGGTGCCCACCATTGTTCATGCATCTGTTTTAAAGTTTCGCTTTGATCGGCGGATGCAGTCGCTATCAGCTCTTTACGCATATTTAGTTTGCTTTGGCTCCACGTTACGGAGTTAAATTGCATGTATTTTCTTATCTGCCGCTCTGCGGTGCTTATTACACTTTCAGCGTTGCATATTTCGTCAATTAAACCTGCCTGAAAGGCTTCCTCAACAGATAATAACTTGCCTTCCATTAAATATTGATACGCATTGCGCCCGCCTAACCAAAATGAGTATAAATTAAAAATGCTATCAGGCACAATTATACCTACCGGTATTTCATTCAACCCGATAATAAATTTACCGCTAGCCATTACCCGGTAATCGCAACAAAGTGCTAAAACACAACCACCTGCCGGGCTATGCCCGCTAATAGCGGCTATCATTGGTTTTTTAAAAGCAATCAGCTTAACCTGCAGCGCTAAAAAATCATTCCAGAAAATGCGGCTTTGATGCTCGTCATAATCATAAATCTCTATCAGATCCAAACCGGCAGAAAAAAAGTTTTCCTTGCCGGTGATAATTAGGCCACCTATACTGTCATCGTTATCAATACTATGTACCAGCGTATGCAGCTCCTTAACCATCTCAGCATTAATAGGATTTGATTTACCTCTATTGAGTGCTATTATAGCTAGCCTGTCTTTTATAGTTACCTGAATGGTATTCATTTTGGCAATGGTTTATAAAGCCAAGGTCGGTTTATTATTTCGTAAATACAATGCAAGCATAGTATTTTAGATAAATAAATTAACTACACAACAGCTATCGCTCTTTTTAGAGCCATGATATATCCGACATGCAGGCCCTCGTGAAATTGAAGAAAATTGATTGCCTCGTCAATGTTAACGATGCTAACACCGTACCGGGTTACCCATGCAGTATATCCACCAAAAAGCTGGTTCTGATAATCTGCTTCTAACTTATCAAGGGTCGAAAACAATAATATCTTGATCTGTTCAATCTCTTTCTGACTAGCTGGCGATTCTGGTTTTGAACCGGGCATATAGGTTTCAAAAAGGCCCCCCTCCAACGGAACGGCTAACCCTGCCCTGCGGTAACATACGCCTTGTTGGGCAGCCACCATATGGCCCAGGTTCCAAATGATGTTATTAACAAACCCATTGGGTATTTTATTTAATTCATCAACGCTTAGTGTATTGATTATACCTAACAGGAATTCCCGGGTTTTACGGATATTTTCTATATAATTGTTCATGCATCAAATATAAGATGCCGACTAATACAGCGTAATAATTTTAATGTAACTTTTGATAAAAGTTCTTCGCAGTATTTTTAGGATCCGCGCTTAAATTAACAGCCGATGATACGGCTAAACCGTAAACACCTGTCTCCATTAAATGGTCAACATCGGTTAATTGGATACCCCCAACAGCTATTATAGGAATAGTAATAGGATAATTAGTTATTGTGCGGTAACCATTATAGCCTAATAATGCATAATCATTAGGTTTTGTATCGGTATGTGCAAATGGCCCGTATCCGCAATAATCAACCTCGCCTAAGGCTTGTAGTCTCAATAATTGATCAATATTTGTGGCCGATGCTCCCAGTGTTTTTTCGTGGGTAATAATTGCACTTATGGCTGCCAGATCCGCATCCATGTCTTCAATATGTACCCCTTGCGCGTCTACCTTATCTAGCAAATGGTAATGTTGAGTTAATATCAATGTAGCTCCCCAATCATCACATATACGGGCTATTTCATTAATCTCATTTATTAATTCATCATCTGTTTTAGTTAGACACCTGTATTGTATCCAATTTGCCCCGGCCTGGCAGGCAATGGTTACCTGTTCAAGGTGGCTACGGCTTGGCATGTCTTGTGTAAGATAGTGAAACCGGGAAATGTATTTTTTCATATGGCTTATCTGTAAGTCAAAAATCAAGTAAAGTTAGGCCTTAGCTGCTTGCTGTTGCTTATTGATTTTTATCCAATCAATAAATCCCCATATACCAATAAAAAACAAAAATATTGTAAGCAGACCCAACAATGGCCGTTGTTTGTAAAAAAGCAACGGAATAGCAAAAATATTAGAGATATTGAGCAATACCCAGTTCTCTATCTTTCGGCGGGCCAGCAGCCACATACCTGCCCATGCCGTTGACGATACCCAGGCATCCCATGCAGGCACATTTGATGATGTATAAGCTTTAAGTATATAATATAAAAACACACCTCCAAAAACAACTATCGATGCCGTGATCCACCATTCGCTGGGCGTGGAGTATGTTATTTCAACGGCCGGTTCATTGGTTTTTTTTATCCAATACACCCAGCCATACACACTCATAATAACATAATATACATTAAGTAAACTTTCTGCATACAGTTGCACCTCAAACAGTAATATTATAGATAATAGTGTGCTAATGATGCCTGCCGGATAGAGCCAAACATTGTTGATACGCGCTAACAGCACCTCAGCTATACCTGTAGCAACTGCCATCCATTCTAATAAAGTAGTTTGTTTGATTTGCTCGATAAATAAAACTAGCCACTGGTGGATATCCATATTAAAATATTAAACTCAAACCAGCAAGAAAGTTGATAGGGGCTTGTGGAGAATAGTAATTATAGTTGGATACATGTGTAGAAGCCGGGTCAATTTCAGGATAGGTTGCACCGCCAGATTCGTATTTACGGCTTAATATGTTGTTTATCAACAAGGAAATACCTATATGTTTTACGGCTTTTGTATTGAAACTATACCGTAACCGAACATCGTTTACAAAATACGGCATTATTGATCGACTCTCAGTTGAGGTGTTATCCAGATACTGGCGACTAACATATTTACTAATCAATGCAATTTCTGCTCCTTTTAAAGGCGTGTAAGCAAATTCGCTTGAAATTATTAACGAGGGCGAAAATGCTATATCTGCATTACTATATTTAATAGAATCTGTTTTTGTAATGTTAATATGGCCGGCATCATATTGGTTTAAATATTGGTGGAAATTTTTAACTTTATTGGCGCTTACTGCCGCTGTAGCCGCCCAAATTAGTTGTTTATTAAGTTTAACCCGGCCATCAAACTCCATACCTGCCCTATAACTATCTTTAACATTATTCCGTATCTGGGCTCCAACATCATTTAATTGTCCGGTTAATATCAACTGATCTTTATAAAGCATATAAAACGCATTTACCCCGGCCGTAAATGCCGACTCATTTGTTCTGTAACCTAATTCAAAATCGGTTAACTGTTCGGCTTTAGGCCGGCTTTGAGGGGTTGAGTTAATAAATTCGTCCCGGTTTGGTTCATGGTGAGCAATTGCGATACTTGCATAAACATTACTATTGGGATTTATTTGATATGTAATACCGGCCTTAGGATTAAAGAAACTATAATTAATGGCTTGTTGTACATTAATCAAATTTTCATTGAAGCCATAAAATGAATAATCAATGTGGCGGTATTGCAGGTCTGCAAATAATGTAATATCCCCTAAAGCATAATCGGCTTTGGCGAATATGTTAAAATCTTTCTTTTTTGCATTATCCCGCGAATATTCAAAATCAGGAGGTATATTGGTTCCCAACTGAGTCCATTCAATTTTACCGAAATGAGCACCCTTGTATTCATTATATGCCCCTCCAAGGGTGAAATTTAATGCCTTTTGCGATTTATAATTTAACGCGTAAGTAACACCATAAAAATCGTTATTAAGCCATAAGCGGTTAACTAAGTCTGTTGTATCAATACTTTTACCACCAATAACAATTGGCGATAACCCGTAATTGGTAAAGGGTTGTTTACTTTGATATTGTTCATAATAGCCAAATCCCTTAGTATAATGCAAAGCACCGTTAAAAGAAATTTTATCTGAAATTTTTTGACTGATCAATAATTGGATGAAATTTTGGGTGTAGTTATCTGTTTCATTAGGATAAAAAGTACCGTTAGGCTCAAGTCCCAAACTATTATGTTGTCGGTTACCGCGGTCTAAACTATCTTGCGATACCCCGTTATAAGCCAAGTACGTTTTTTCCATACCCGAAAATACATTTAACCTTATAAGGGTATTTTTACCATAATAGGCTCCACTCAAAAAATAAGATTTCAATTCGGATGATGCACGGTTTACATAGCCGTCAGATCGTATTCTGGATAAACGCCCATCGAAACTAAACTTACCTCCCACTAACCCCGAACCCAGGCTTACTATGTTTTTAACCGTACCGTATGAACCTGCCGAATTATTAATTTCGGCATAGCCTGTATCCCGCCGGGTAGTGGTTTGTATATTGATGCTTGCACCAAATGCCCCTGCTCCGTTAGTTGATGTACCTACGCCACGTTGTACCTGTATATTATCAACCGATGATGCCAGATCGGGCAGGTCAACAAAATAGGTGGTCTGATCTTCAGAGTCGTTAAGCGGGACGCCATTAAGCGTTACATTAATCCGGGTATTATCAGAACCCCGAATACGGATACCTGTATAGCCTATACCTGTACCTGCATCAGATGTTACTACAGCGGATGGTGTTTGATTAAGCAGATAAGGCAAATCTTGCCCAAGATTGTTTTTTGAAATATCGTTTTTATTCAGATTTTTATAGGTAGTGGCCGAGTTTACAGAAGCGCGTGTTGCCCTAACAATAATTTCATCAGTTAATTGATTGCTTTTATTCAGTTTAAAATCCAGCAGTACGTCTGTATTAACACTTATAACTTTTTCTATTGATTGATAGCCTATATAACTGGCCTTAATGATGTATTTACCGGGTTTTAGCTTTTTTACCAAATAACCTCCATCAATGCCTGCAACGGTGCTCAAATACGAGTTTTCAATACTTATGGTTGCACCTGACAGGGTTGCACCGGTATTTTGATCAATGATTTTCCCGGAAATAGAAAATTGCGCTATAGTAAAAAATGGAAATAGTAAAACAGCTACTACAGTAAATAAACTTTTCAATATCATTAAATTAAACCTATTAGGTTATTAAATAGCACATTTAACATTTCCCTCCGCCGGCATTATCCGGATCAGGTGCTTGAACTTATAAAGAAGGAGAAATGTTAGGTTTCCCTTATCATTAGCTTTCATTTAAAATTCAATGGGTTTGATCTCAGCCTGTATCTTTTGGATGTTTTTACCAAAAGTAGGCACCCCCGCGAGAATTACAACAAAGATAAGGTTTATTTACAATTAATTGGTGGGCTAATTAACATAGGAAAAAAGATTACATTAGCCCAATAAATAAAATAACCTATTTATTAATATCAATTGAGATCTTAATTTATCATCACTTAGTGCGCCATTATGACTCTTAAATAAAACCATTTAAAAATCCCTATCAGGTTGATTGTCACCTGATGAATGTTTCATGGGTGTAATGATAAAAACTCAATTTAAAAATCCCGGATTTCTCATATCTCAAAAAATGTTACTTTTGCAAACTTTATCATACTAAATATGCTTAGAACTCATACTTGCGGCGATTTAAACATCAGCCATTTGGGCCAAATAGTTACCTTATGCGGATGGGTGCAAAAATCACGGGATTTAGGTGGTGCTACTTTTATTGATGTACGCGACCGATATGGCTTAACGCAATTGGTTTTTAATACAGATACCGACGCAACACTGCGCGAAATAAGCCGCGAACTAGGCCGCGAATTTGTAATTAAAGTTACCGGCAAAGTTATTGAACGCTCAAATAAAAACCTTAAAATGGCATCCGGCGAAATTGAAATTGCTGTTAGCGATATCGAGATATTAAACGCCGCTAAAATACCTCCCTTTTTAATTGAGGATGATACAGATGGTGGCGAAGAGTTGCGTGCCAAATATCGCTACCTCGATTTACGCCGTGCGCCAATACGCAATAATCTGGTTATGCGCCATAAATTAGGCCAGGAAGTGCGAAAATATTTAGATGAATTAAATTTTATTGAGGTTGAAACCCCGGTACTGATCAAATCAACACCCGAAGGGGCACGCGATTTTGTAGTGCCAAGCCGGATGAATCCGGGTGAATTTTATGCTTTGCCGCAATCGCCACAAACTTTTAAACAATTATTAATGGTGAGCGGCTTTGACCGTTATTTCCAGATCGTTAAATGCTTCAGGGACGAAGACCTCCGTGCGGACCGCCAGCCTGAGTTTACCCAGATAGATTGTGAAATGTCTTTCATCACACAGGAAGATATATTAAATACGTTTGAAGGTTTGGCTCGCCATCTTTTTAAAACAGTTAAAGGGATTGAGTTGAATGATTTTCCACGTATGCAATATGCGGATGCCATGCGTTTATATGGCTCAGATAAACCCGACGTTCGTTTCGGGATGGAATTTGTTGAACTGAATGATATAGCTAAAGGCAAAGGCTTTGGTGTATTTGATAATGCCGAGCTAGTTGTAGGCATTAATGCGAAAGGAAGTGCCGAGTATACCCGCAAGCAGTTAGACGAACTGACAGAGTGGCTAAAGCGCCCACAAATTGGTGCTACGGGTCTTATCTATCTTCGTCATAATGCCGATGGAAGTTTAAAGTCGTCCGTGGATAAATTCTATAATGAGGAGGAGCTTAAAAAATGGTCTGCAGCTTTTAGCACACAACCAGGCGATTTGGTGCTGGTATTAGCTGGCCAAACCGATAAGGTACGTAAACAAATGAATGAACTCCGCCTGGAAATGGGTGGCCGTTTAGGCTTACGCGATAAAAACACATTTGCCCCGCTTTGGGTGCTTGATTTTCCATTGCTGGAGTGGGACGAAGATACCGAACGGTATCATGCCATGCACCACCCCTTTACATCGCCTAAACCCGAGGATATCAAACTTTTAGAAACCAACCCGGGAGCCGTTCGCGCCAATGCCTATGATATGGTTATTAATGGTATCGAAGTTGGTGGTGGTTCAATCCGGATCCACAACCGCGATCTGCAGTCGCTTATGTTCAAACACCTGGGCTTCTCGCCCGAAGAGGCACAAAAACAGTTTGGATTTTTGATGGATGCTTTTGAATTCGGCGCGCCTCCACATGGTGGTTTAGCACTGGGTTTTGACCGTCTTTGCTCCATATTTGCAGGTTTGGATTCGATACGCGACGTGATCGCGTTCCCTAAAAACAATTCGGGCCGTGATGTAATGATAGACTCACCGTCCACAATTGCAGATACTCAATTGAATGAATTAAAAATAAAAACTACAGTTTAATTTAAACTAATGAAAAAGATCCTCTTAGCGTTAATGGTACTTACCATTATATTATCAGCTTGCAATAAAAAGGCCTCTGATCCACCTTTTGATGCTGTAAAACAGGCTGCCATTGATGATTTGGCCATACAGGCATACATTAATGCCCATAGTATTACTGCAATTAAAGATCCGTCTGGTTTATATTATCAAATTATAACCCAGGGTACAGGGGCTAATGCAAATGTTAACTCTACTATAACAGCAAATTACACAGGCTCGCTTACCGATGGTTCTGTTTTTGATGCTTCCAAAAGCCCATACGTGTTCACATTAAACAGTGTAATATCAGGCTGGCAAATAGGGGTCCCCTTTGTTAAGGCGGGAGGAAAAATTTTATTGCTTATCCCTTCTGGTTTGGGGTATGGCAATTCGGCCGCGGGCTCAATTCCGCCAAGTTCCGTGCTAATATTTACAATTGATGTATTGAAGGTTCAATAACATCGCTATTTTTTTGGGGCTTACTAATTGGTAGCCTGCCCCTTTTCTATTAAACAAACCGCATAGGCAACAACGCCTTCCTGACGGCCTATAAAGCCCATTTGCTCATTTGTTGTGGCCTTTATAGAAATATCTTCTTCGCTTATATTAATAGCCTCAGCAATATGTTTTTTCATTGCTGGTATATGTGGGTTGATCTTAGGGGCTTCTAGGCAAACCATAGCGTCAATATTACCAATGGACCACCCTTTTTCTACTAACAATTTAACTACATTTTGCAATAATACCAAGCTGCTTATGCCCTTCCACCGATCATCAGTATTGGAAAAATGAAAGCCGATATCACGCAAATTAGCTGCTCCGAGCAAACTATCGCATATGGCATGAAGTAAAACATCAGCATCTGAGTGGCCAAACGCCCCTGAATGATGCGCTAATTTTACGCCGCCTAAAACAAATGGATGATCATCTTTTAACTGATGTACGTCAAAACCAAACCCTACTTTTATCTTCATTCTTACTGTTTCCCACCAAAATTATACAATATGGCAAAACGTAAGGTATTAGCTAAAGGGCTATCAGCCTGGCTGGCTACCAAATAAGAGAAATCGAGGTTAAAGCTATCATATTTTAACCCTGCACCTAATGTAAAGTATTGCCTATTACCTTTATCAGGGTTTTCGTAAAAATAACCTGTTCTAACGGCAAACTGTTTATTATACCAATATTCTAAACCGGTGGAATAACTTATTTCTTTAAATTCTTCTTTAGCTCCACCTGGCGCATCGCTAAATGATCCAAATATGCCAGATACTACTGATCTGTTATCATCTTTTCCCCGCACAATGTTTCCCTGGTTGTCCCTGATGGGAGGAGTAGGCACCAATAATTTATTAAGATCAAGCGTGAAGGTAACTTGACTAAAATCATCTACATACCATGTATTAGCAGCTCCAATTTTTAAATTAGTAGGTATAAAATATTTTTGTCCCCCGTCTACATACCCTATTTTTGATCCAATGTTAGATATATTTGCCCCAAACGCAAAGAGTGCATCTTTCCCAAATTGTTGTGTTGTGGTTTTATAATATAGTGACACATCGGCGGCTACAGTATTGGCGGCTCTGGTTTGTTGGCCGCCTGCATAAGCACCATTTGCCAACGAGGAATGTATGTAACGTAAAGTTAATCCCAATGAAAAATTGTTGCCAAACTTACGTGCAAAAGATCCATCAACCGAAAACTCATTAGGCTGATAGGTTCCTTGCGGATTTTGACTTCCGTCAAAAAGCTCGATAGTTCCTAAATTAAAATAACGCAATGAGGCTCCTATCGCATTGCGTTCATCTAATTTTTGTGCAAAACTTAAATAAGCGAGGTTAACATCCGGAAGTAAATGGCGCAACCATGGGCTATATGAAAGCGACATGCTACTTTTTTCTTCTAAGAATGCTAATTTTGAAGGATTCCAATAATTGGCATTAACATCAGGCGAGACTGCCACACCCGCATCTCCCATTGCACCAGAACGCGAATCGGGTGAAATAGTTAAAAAAGGCACCGCGGTAGTAATAGCGTTGGGGCCGCTCCCATTGGTGTTTGTGGCCCCTATACCCACTGATTGTGCCATAGTTGTTACAGGTAATACAACCACGCCCAACAATATAGCTCGTTTTATAAACCTATTAAGTTTCATCTTTGTATTTTAGGTAAAATTTGAAGTAACAATAATAAACCAATTTAATGTATTATTAATTACACAAAGATGGTTTTTAACAAAAAAAAACAAAATGAGATAACTAAGTTTTTTCTTTTACGTTATAAAGCCAATAAGATATATTTACAAATTATAAAATTTAAGCTGGATTACTGTATATTAGTACGGTCAATTGATCCTACCTTATATTTGATTGATGTTTTATTTAAAATGAGAAGAATTTTAACAAAGTATTATTTAGCCTTTTGGGTGCTGGGTGCGCTTTTAAGCAGTTGTAGCAATAAACCAAGATCAGAAAAAACCGGTATAAAGTATAATGATAAAACTACCGGCGGTTACCAACTTTTTAGAAATAAAAAATCGGCTCCGGGGCCTGGCCTTATACCTATTGAAGGCGGTACATTTGTATTTGGAGGCAGTGCAGACCAGGATGTTCAATTTGATCATATCGATAGGGAAAGACGTTCAATTTCATCCTTTTATATGGATGAAACAGAGGTCTCAAATTTACAGTGGCGCGATTATTTAGGTTGGATACGATTACATTACCCCAATGATGCTGAATTATATTATAATGCCTTACCAGATACTTTAGTGTGGCGCAGGCCGTTATCAGCCAATGAGCCTTATGTAAACAGCTATTTCCGGCATACTGCATTTCAAGATTATCCTGTAGTTGGTGTAACCTGGGAACAAGCTAACGATTATTGTAACTATCGTACTGATGCTGTGAATGAAAATATTTTACGCGAAACAGGGCGCATTGCTGACTGGAAAACGGCTTCGAGCGATGGTAAAAAGGTTCCGGACCCGTTTAATACTGAACTCTATTTAAATAACCAATACCGCGGCAAAGGGAAAGATGGTAAAAACATGATACCAAATTTGAGCCCTACTGCTAAAGTTGGTGCAAATGGTAAAGCTACTCGCCCTGTACGTCAGGAAGATGGCATTTTAAAATCTCACTATAGATTACCTAGTGAAGCAGAATGGGAATACGCGGCACTTGGACTTCAGGGTAATACTCAAAACGAAAATATAACTGAAGGTAAAATGTACCCCTGGAATGGAATGGGTGTACGATCGCCAAAAAAACAAACTCAAGGAATGATATTAGCCAACTTTAAACGTGGAGTAGGCGATTATAGCGGAGTAGCGGGATCATTAAATGACAAAGCAGACATTACAGCCCCGGTAAGATCATACGTTCCAAATGATTTTGGCCTATACAATATGGCTGGAAATGTTAACGAATGGACAGGGGACACCTACAGGCAAATACGTGAAGATGGTGATGATTTGAACCCTTTTAGAGGTAATTTAAACACCAACTATCGCATGAGCGACCCCGAAAAAAATATTATGGCTAAAGATGCGCATGGGAATCCAATAAAAGACCCCGCTACAAGCAATAAAAAAACACCGTATAACCAATTATTAATAACCAAAAATCAAACTAAAACAGCAAACCCTAGCGGTGCAAACGAATCAAAGTATCCCTCATCTATTGATGGCAAGCCTTACAACCCAGATCAAAGGGGCTATAATGATACGGTTAACACGGTTTTATATGGCAGAACTACTTTAGTTAATGATCGTTCAAAAGTATATAAAGGAGGCTCGTGGAATGACATGGCTTATTGGTTAAATCCAGCAACCCGCAGGTTTATGGATCAGGGCGAGTCGAGTGCGGATGTAGGTTTCCGTTGCGCAATGGATATGGATGGGCAGGCAGAAATACATCCAGAAGGCAAAGTACATTTCAGAATTAAAAAACCCAAAAAATATACGCCTAAATGATATAATAGAAATTAATATAGTACTTAAAAGGGCTGCAATTTAATAATTGTAGCCCTTTATAATTTATCGCTTTTTATAAAAATCCCCTGTGCTCAATTAAATCGTAAAAACCACCAAATAAATTTTTCTTTACCGCGTCTTCCTTGTAAAAAGCAGCTGGAAAACCCAAATCGTAGGCACTTACTTGTTGTAGCCTCTCCATTTGGTCATAACTTAATGTTATATCAACACATTTTAAATTCTCTTTAACCTGACCCGGTTTGGTAGCCCCAACAATGGGTATACAAGAAACAGGTTGCTGTATAAGCCATTTTAAAGCTACATTTGATGCGTCAATACCTAACTCAGTTGCTATGGCAATAACTTCGCGTGCTATATTAGTACTGCGCTCATTTAACCGGTTACTGGTATCTTTAATCCGGCCACGTTCTCCTCGCAAATATTTACCAGAAAGCGCGCCACCCGCTAACGGGGCCCAGGGCAATACTGTCATATTGTAATGTTGAGCCATGGGTACCAGCTCACGTTCTACAGTACGTTGTATCAAGCTATATTCAACTTGTAACCCAATAAATTGGCTCCAACCCATTAATTCGGCTAATGTATTTGCTTTTGATACTATCCATGCCGGCGTATCTGAAATACCTATATATAGCACTTTACCTTGTTTAATCAAATCATCAAGGCCTCGTAATATTTCATCAACCGGAGTTAAATTATCCCATATATGCAGGTATAATAAATCGATATAATCCGTATTTAAGCGTTTTAAACTCGCTTCAACAGATTGCATCATGTTTTTACGGCTATTCCCGTTGGCATTTACGTGTTCCTTATTCTCATAAAGGCTGTATTTTGTGGCTACTACATATTTATCTCTGTCTGCGGCTATAAAATCCCCTAAAAATCTTTCGCTTGTGCCACCAGTGTAAAAATTTGCGGTATCTAAAAAATTCCCCCCGGCATTAACATAGGTATCAAATATTTGTTTACTGATTTTTTTATCCGCACCCCAGCCATTTTCGGTTCCAAAACCCATAGTACCCAAACATAACTCAGAAACTTTTAACCCCGATCGTCCTAAAGTTTTATATTTCATCATTTTCGCTTAAATTTTTCTGGTCTTCAATTTGCTTTTGATCTTCTTCCTGATTCTGATCGTCCTCAGCATTACGTTCTTCTTGCTTAACCCTTTCCTCTATTACCGATCCGTATTCTATTTCATCGCCTAATAACAATCCCCATGGTTTTAGATCCTCTACACGGTCAAAAATTATTTTTATAATTGCCATAACAGGTATAGCCAAAAACATGCCGGAAATACCCCATAGCATCTCCCCTATAACTACCCCGAGCACCACAACCAAGGCATTAAGCTTAACCTTTGAGCCTACAATACGAGGCATAATAATATTACTGTCAATTAAATGCACGCCTATTATACACAGGGCTACTTCTACAGCTTTGCCTGGCCCTAGTGTTCCTAAAGTAATAAATGTACTTATAAACATGGCTGTAAATATGCCTACATACGGTATTAAATTAAAAATGCCGGTTACCAAAGCAAGTAGCAAAGCGTATTTTACACCTATTATAGCTAATACTCCAAACACAATTGTTGCTACTGTAAGCATCTCTAAAAATAAGCCGGCAATATATTTTTTCATAATATATTGAATTTGCTCGGCTACATCATAAACCAATACTTCGCTTTCGGTTCCAAATGCTTTAAGCAGAAAGCTTATCAAAATTTTCCGGTAAAAAAGAACGAAAAAGGTATAAATAAATATAAATACGATAAACAATACAATAGAAGTTAGCGACAAAAAGGTTGAACCCAAAACAGATGGAGTAGCGGCGTTAGCTTCAGTTTCAACTTTATGTATTTGTTTGTTAACGTTAATATGAAACTCTGTTACCAGCCATTGGTGTAAATCGTTAACAAGTTGGTTAAGTTGGATTTTTAGTTGTGGTACGTCCTGAGAGAAACCGCTAACCTGAAAACCTACAATATAACCAATTAACACAACAACACCGGTAAATAAAACTACCGAAATCATTGCAGCACCACCGCGCGGTATTCTACATTTGTTTTCTAAAAACCTGGCCATTGGTAATAGCAGCATTGCAAATAAAAATGCAAAAATTAATGGTGCAATAAGTTCTTTACCTATAAAAGCAATGTAACCGATGCACATTAAACTTATTAAGATTAATGCCAGCTTTGCATAATAGGGTAAAACAGCCTGATTCATAATTTACATTGCTTTTAGATAATTGTGCCGATGTAATATAAAGCTATTTATTGGCATAGTAAACATAACTTCTATACATAACAATTGTTTATTTAATACAAACTATTTTTCATGACATACAAGTTTATACCCTTGCTTATGCTTACTGAAAAAATAAGGCTAATTTTACGGCAACGCACCAATGGATAAATTTGACTACAAAGCCGCATTAAAAAACATTCCGCATAAACCCGGGGTATACCAATTTTGGAATGAGCAGAACGAACTGATCTATATTGGTAAAGCTAAAGATTTGCGTAACCGGGTTACCTCTTATTTTAATAAGGATCAAAATGTTAATGCTAAAACAAAGGTATTGGTTACCAAAATAAGGCAGGTAACATTTACCATTGTTGATACAGAAGTTGATGCATGGCTGCTGGAAAATAGTCTGATAAAAAAACATCAGCCACGATATAATGTTTTATTAAAGGATGATAAAACCTACCCCTGGATAATCATTAAAAACGAACACTACCCCCGTATTTACTGGACTCGCACCATAGTTAGGGACGGATCTAAATACCTTGGCCCATATGCTTCCGTTAGTATGATGCATACCATATTAGGTGTAATAAGGGATACTTATCCGCTACGTACCTGTAGTTTGCCATTAACCAAACAAAATATTGATGCCGGTAAATTTAAAGTTTGCCTCGAATATCAATTGGGTAATTGTAAGGGGCCGTGTCAAAATTATCAAACTGAAGAAGATTATCAGCACAGTATTGAAGAGATAAAAGATATTTTAAATGGTAAAATAGGTGCGGTTATAAAAAATTTAAAAACAGATATTGATACCGCGGCCTCAAATATGAATTTCGAACTGGCCCATCGGTTAAAACGGAAGTATGATTTGTTAGAAAATTATCAAAGTAAATCAACTGTAGTTAATTCATCAATTTCAGATGTAGACGTTTTCAGTATCGCTTCCGAAGAAAAATACGCGTTCGTAAACTTTTTAAAGGTTATGAATGGTACAATTATACAAACACAAACTATTGAATTAAAAAAGCGCCTTGACGAAGCCGACGAAGAGCTTTTGACTATAGCAATTACTGAATTCAGGAATCGTTATAACAGCCAGGCAAAAGAAATCATTGTACCTTTTGATATTGACCTTGACGATGCTAATATAAAGTTTACAGTTCCTAAATTGGGTGAGAAAAAAAAACTACTGGACCTGTCGCAAAAAAATGTATACTTTTTTAAGCGTGATAAAATAGATCAATACGAAAAACTGAATCCCGAAGTACGCTCAGAACGTTTGCTTACGCAGATGATGAAAGATTTGCGGATGAATCAGTTACCCCGCCATATTGAATGTTTTGACAATTCAAACTTCCAGGGCAAATACCCGGTTTCGGCTATAGTTGTTTTCCGAGATGGTAAACCCTCAAAAAAAGATTACAGGCACTTTAATGTAAAAACAGTTGAGGGCCCTAATGATTTTGCCACAATGGAAGAGGCTGTTCACAGAAGATACCAGCGCATGTTGAATGAGGGGGCAGAATTACCTCAGTTAATTATTATTGATGGCGGCAAGGGTCAATTATCATCTGCTTTAAAGAGCCTGAAGCTCCTGGGCATTAATAATCAGGTAACTGTTATTGGGATAGCAAAACGGTTAGAAGAGTTGTTTTATCCTGGTGATCAGTATCCAATGTACCTGGATAAAAAATCGGAAACGTTAAAAGTGATACAACATTTAAGGGATGAAGCTCATAGGTTCGGGATAACATTTCACCGTAAAAAAAGGGATAAAGGCACGTTGGCTACCGAGTTAGAACTGATAGCCGGTGTTGGAAAAACATCTGCCGAGAAACTGTTAAAGTATTTTAAATCAGTAAAAAAAATAAAAGAAGCAACTATCGAAGAGTTGCAGGAAGTGGTTAACATGAAACAAGCTAAAAACATTACCCTATATTTCGAAAAAGACAAAGCCACAAGCGATTAACCTGTGGCTTTGTTTATTTGTATAAAAGCTTTTAATATTGCCATAAATTAAGTTCCCAATCCATCATTGTTTTCTTAATACGTTCCGACTCATAAAGCCTGTCAATACCCTGGGCGTAGTCCTTAATCCGCTCGTCTTTTTCGTTAGATTGTTTTACAATGTAACTGCTAAATATGCGCTTTAAAAAAACCTGATCATAACTTAAACCAGTTGCATCATTATTTTGCCTAACCACTTGTTTAGACGCCAATATCTGCCTTGCATCCGGAAAATATATCCAGAAAGCGGGTTGAAAATCAAGGTAAGTACCACCTGCTCTTAGTTTAATAAGTGGTGCTATACCAATTATACGTGGTTGAAAAACAGAATTTTGCTTGTCAAAAATCCAGTCCTCTTTAATACGGAATCTAACTACGCTATCTGGGTTAAACTCCCCAGCTTTCATTTCCGATCCTATTTTATCGCCTGTCTTTTTATCAAATCTATCAACCAAGCTGCTATCTGCCAATTTCCCCATAGCTTTTTCTGATGATAGCGCAGTTAAAAACTTATCGCCATTTGGGTCGTTTTTGGTTGGAGTTGGATCATATGCTGTTAGTTCACCATCTTTAATCGCATCTACCAATATATCAATTAGCCTGGCTTGTGGAGCAGACATATATTGATTCATTTTTTCTCGCAGATCAATTTCGCGCCAAATACGTTTAGAAAAAACCACATCCGCTTCGCGCAATGTTGTATAGGGAGAGGGTTTTGAACTCAACATATTGGTTTTTTTATAATAACCATCAATTGGGCTCGCAAATACAGGGGCTTTTTTTGAAGTATCAGCTAAAGGCGTTTGTGTAACCGCTATAGTAGTATTGCTTTTAGGTTTTGTATTTTTTGAAATTGCCGAACGTTTTTTAGTTTTACTCGTACGCTTTTGCGCAAAAGTTGTACCTGCCAAACTTAAAATCATTAAAAACAAAACTACTCTTTTCATAACACTAATCATTTGCTACTTATACGCTATTACGTTGTAAATGTTACTGCGCCGTAAAGGTGATCGGGTCTAATCCGCGTTGCCCGCCATCAGGCCCTACAGCAATAATATCATCAAAAAACACTCTTGTTCCCGGCGTAATAGAGGCTAATGCCGCCCTTTGCGCGCTTGATAATTCCCCCCCGCTTCCAGCGGTAACAACTCCATCCTGATGTGGCTTTTGAATGATCATTTTAAATCTGGTGACCGTAAATTTAGCATCAAACTCAAAATTATCCAGTTTAGCGAACAGCCTGTCTTGCGCTCTTAAATTTACCGCGCTTGTTGTACCACCGCTTCTACCTGCAAATTGAGCTTTAGGATCAGGAATACGTTTTACACGAAACTCTGTAGAACCCAATACCTGGTTTCTGCCCGGAGCAACTTCGGCAGATATAGATACCACCGCTTTACCAATTGATGAAACTCTGGCTTCATAATGCCCGGCTGTGCCACTCAATGAACCACTTGATATAGAAACCTTTAGTTTTTCTTTTGCAATACCTGGTGCCGATACTGATAAAGGGTTTTGCACTCCAATGTATAAAACATTCATTTTATCAGGAGATACTACTGCCGAGGGCTTAGCCACTTGGTAAGTTTGCATTGGAGTGTTATAGCTTTTTAGACTACCGTCAGTTTGTTTAACTATAACTTTACCTTGCCAAGTTTTTACACCCTCGCTACTGGTATTACCTACAAATGTACCTTGCCCCTCTTTAACAGCAAGCCTTGAGCCGTTCACCGTAATTTCTGGATTTGAATGAGAATCAGAGGCTGTTAAAAACACCTGAGCCGTATAAGGCTGGCCAACTATTACGTAACTAGACGGAGCAACGGCAACGGCTGCAAATTTATCCAGATTAACCACAGCTTGATCAAATTTACTTAAGATTTTTTTTGTGACTTCCGACTCGGCATTTTTAGCATCAGATTGGATTTTTATTAAGGATGTCATTGCAGCTCCCATTGGGATACCTTCGCCAAAATATGCTTCTTCCCAAGTCTTCCTATCACCATGTTTAGGGGGCAAAGGGTCATCAGCTCGCAAAGAAAGATTCATTGTAGCACGATCTTTTGGCTTTAAATAACTAAGTAATTTTTCTCTTGTCGAATTGATCTTAGCACGTAATTCTTCAGCCTTTTTATTATCGATCATTAAATGTGGAACAATATCCATATTGTCTCGGCCACTATAATCACCTGTAGTTTCGTCTACACCACCGCCATCTTTAATCAACGTAGCCTTTAATGCTTCCACATTAGCATTCAAGTCTTCGACCGTTTTGCTGGCCAATTTGGCTGTATCATAAAGAGGTTGCGCTTTTGAACGTTCCTGTTTAAGATGCGTATTTTCGAATGAGGTATAAGTGCTACTAATGCCATTTTGAACATTGGATGTTGATGTAGCCATGCTATCACCTATAGTTTTAAATGCATTTAACAAGCTATCCGGGACGTTTAGTGCAATTAAGCCTAGCAATACCAGGTATAAAATGTTAATCATCCGCTGCCTTGGGGTTTGTTTACCTCCAGCCATATATTAAGATATTATTATTCTGTATAAAAATTAAACCCAATTCAGTTACACTCTTGGTTGATTCATTGCTGATAACATGTTACCATACACTGAATTTAAAGAAGCCAGATTTTTAGCCAGGCGGCCTACTTCTTCTTTAAATTGCTTAGAATCATCCATCGATTCGTTAAAGTTTTGCATAGTTACCGATAAATTCTGATAGAACTTATTCATTGACTTTAAGTGCGTGCTTGAATCTTGCAATTCCAATTCATATACAGCGTTTAGCGCTGATAGGTTTTTAGCAAGGTTAGTTACCTGATCGTGATATGCTTTTGCGTCAACATTAGTGTTTGCAAATTCTGAAAGGCCAACCGACGCTTTAGTAAAAGAAGCAGTTAGGTTATCATAACTTGCACCCGCGTTTTTAAGCTTGGTCGTAAATTCCTGAGTTGCAGTACCTGCGTCAGCTACTTTAGATATTGTACTTACCTTATCACCAAAAGTTTTTAAACCTTCACCTAAGCTATTGATCAATTCAGGCCCTATTTTAGCATCTGCCATCATTTTGTCTAAAGACACTATTGGAGACCCACCTTTTGTTGGTGCGGGTTTAGGTTCAGCACCTTCTCTTAATTCAGGGTATACCCGTGTCCAATCAACATCCTTAGGATCATTTTGAAAACCTAATAGTAAAAACAAAATTGCTTCTGTTCCTAACCCTACTGTAATAAAGATAGTAGCATATGGCCAGTGTTGTATTTTGAACAATAATCCGATGATTACTACTGTTGCACCCCAGGATACAATGTTGTTAATTCCAATTTTTAATGGTTCTTTCGCGGCCATATTTTAAAAGTGTTAAAGTTTAAATGTTAGTAATTAAATTTATATTGAGTTTTTGATTAGCGATTGTCGTGGATATCCCGTCCCATAAAGTTTGTTACACATCGGAAACCGATGTATGCTTTTGCGGTATCCTGATACTCATAAGTACGTGTTGAGTTTTGTAAAAAATATCCAATATCTTTAAATGAGCCTCCTCTTACTACCTTGCGTTTTTTAACTTCAGGATCACTGGCTTTAGCCTCGTAACTATAGGTAGGGCTAAGATCACTTACAAAGCTTGATGCAGCTTCGTCATAAGCAGACGATGTCCATTCGGCAACATTTCCGGCCATATTATATAAGCCGTAATCATTAGGCAGATACGAATGCACATTTACAGTATAAGCAGCCCCGTCATCGGTGTAATTACCTCTGCCTGGTTTAAAGTTAGCTTGTAAGCATCCACGTGAGTTTTTTATATACGGCCCTCCCCAAGGATAAGTTGTTCCCAATCTGCCCCCGCGTGCCGCGTATTCAAATTGAGCCTCTGTAGGCAAATCATATAACCGTGTAGCCGCCGATAAGTGGCGTGCTATTCTGGCAGCTTCGTAAAGGCGGGTGCGCCATATGGTAAATGCGCGGGCCTGGCGCCATGTTATGCCTACAACAGGATAGTGCTGGTAAGCAGGGTGCGAAAAATACCCTTGCGCCATAGGCTCGTTAGCGGCATACGAAAAGTTGCTTAACCATACTAACGTATCCGGGTAAACCTGAACAGTATCATGTAATATAGCATCAGAACGTTTTTTTAATTTATTAGTTTGGTTATTGGCGGCATCGCGTAAAATCATTGTAGCATAATTATACTTCAACAGGCGCACATCAATTTCATTTCGATCAAACACCCTGTCGTCGCCCTGATAAAACATATCCTGCAATTTTTTTATGTTGCTTGTTTTACCTTTTGCATCTCTCCAGGGAGAATATTTAGCAACATAATCCCAATTAATGTATTTTTTACCATTGTTTGTTCCGCCACCTTTGGGGTGAACAAAATATTTATCATCATTTAAGTACTTGGTAATTGCAATGGAATCACGAACCCAAAAAACAAACTGTTTGTATTGGCTGTTTGAAAGTTCCGTCTCATCCATAAAAAATGGCGGAATAGTTACCTGCTTATTATCGCCAATTTGTGAAAATGTAATATCCTGATCTACAGGGCCCATTACAAAACTCCCTGCAGGAATATAGACCATGCCATATGGAACCTCGGTTCTAAAAGTATGTTGTAATACCCCGGTAACTTCACCGCGACTATTGCTCCTACTAGTGCAGCTACTTATTAAAAAGGCCGCCATTATGAAAATAATATTATTAAAAATTTTCATTTTAAAATTTGAAATTTTACTTCTTAAGATGTCCATTCGCAATGTTTCGAATATACCAAAAACTTTTAATCCCCAACAAAACTTTTTTGATAATAAAAGTTTTGATTTTTATTTGAATAACATATGCTTACAATAATTATTGCCTGAATTTTAAATAAGGCAACAATATAGCTGTTTGTAAGGATCTTTTTATACGTGAATGAACTTTTAAAGTTTCGCCGGGGCCTAATACTGATGAGTTTATTTATTGGTGCGTTATTTATTAACCTGCTTAACATATTGTTCAATCGCCATAGTCATGGAAGGGGCTAAGGGGCTAGGAGCAGGGATATCTAATATTAACCCGGCATCTAAAACTGCTTTGTGCGTGGTAGCCCCAAAAGCAGCTATCCGTGTATTATTCTGCTTAAAATCAGGAAAGTTTTTATATAATGATTGGATACTTGATGGGCTAAAAAAAGCGATAACGTCGTAAAAAACCTCTGCCAAATCTGACAGATCACTACATACAGTACGAAATAAAACCGCTGGGGTAAATTTATACCCATTATCTAATAAAAATTTCTGCGTTTCCTCGGCGGCAACATCCGAGCAAGGGTATAAAAATTGTTCACCGGAGTGTTTTTTTAATACTTCGGCAAGATCAGCAGCTGTTTGTTTACCAAAAAATATTTTCCTTTTTCGATATTGAATGTACTTTTGGAGATATAACGCGATGGTTTCTGAGAGGCAAAAGTATTTCATTTCTGCAGGTACCTCAAAACGCATTTCTTCGCAAATACGAAAGAAATGATCTGCCGAATTACGGCTCGTGAATATAACAGCAGTAAAATCGGCCAGGTTAACCCGCTCTTTTCGAAACTCTTTGGCAGAAACCCCTTCTACATGGATAAATGATCTGAAATCAATTTTCAGATTATTTTTTTTAGCCAACTCGGCGTAAGGGTTCTTATCTGTTTCCGGTTTAGGTAAAGTTACAAGTATGCTTTTTACCTTTTTCTTTCTATCTTCCAATTTACTGTTATTACTCGCTTTAAATCTTATAAATTCAGTGCCTTAATTATTATTAAAATTGGGCAAATTTCGAGGGCACAAAGATAGATAAATAAATAAATTTTATGAAAGCTAAAATGAGAAATGATATTTAATGTGCTTCGCAGGTATTGAATTGCAAATATTAACAGGATCAAAACCAGAGAAATCAGTAGTAAATACGGGATTAGCGCTGCTGAGATCAGACTAAAACAAATAACAACAGGTAAAAAAATAAATGTTATATTAAAATAAGTTAGGTAAAGTATAGTAATGTATTCGCTCACTATACGGTTGATATCAAAAATAAAACCGATAATTCTAAGCACTAATATCTTAATCACAAATAACGAAATAACAATTACTGATAAAAAAATAAATAATTCAAATCCGCTAACGGCATACGTATTATCGTAATATAAAATGACCAGATAAATATATAATCCAATAGTAAGCCCAAATAACGAAAAAAGACAGATAAACGCCCATGATGTAAGTAAACTATCTTCTTTACTTATTTTACTTAAAGCTCTTTTATTATAAAAAGCCTGTATTATGCTTTGGATATCTTTACCAAAAACCAAATTTATGATGCCCGTATAAATTAATAATCCAAATATAACTGCAATTATCCATGGATCGCGCGAATGGCGTTCGTTGCCCATTTGGGGTCGGTTTTTATTTGAAATATGCTGATTAAACAGGTATGGGTTAAATGCGGTTTGCTTTAGCAGGCTGTCTAAAAATTGATTGTGCCGTAACGAATCGGGCCGTTTTATAAATTGCATAGCTATAGAATCGCCAATAGCCCGTTGTTTTAATTCAATGGCTTTTTGTTGGGCTAACACGGTAGCATCATATGCACTTATGGTTGGGCGGTGTATTTTTTTTATGGTATCGTGTTGTGTTGTTAAAGACGAATCCCTTTGCGCGGTGATACCATTAAAAATAAACGATGTTAAAAGTAAGACGATCAGACGCATATTAATATAACTGTATCAGGCTGCAAATTTATGCGAATAAATTGTTTATTAACCTATACTATCAAAAAGCTTTGCCCATAATTATAGAATAACGGCAATTAGCTCTAATAAAAAAGCAACAAATGAGCAACCATATGAGATAAGATTTATCGCGCAGGTTTAAAATTGAGAATTGAATTTTTACACTTTAAAACAAAGTGTATCTAAAGTTTAGGAAGAGAGACTCCTTTTGTTTTTCCTGAAAATTGGAAAATGAACTATGCCATTTTATTATACCGCTCAATTGCATCTTTAAGTGTTTCCATTGAAAGTGGCTTACCGCAGTAATCATTTATAGCCGAAATTGAAAGTGCCCTTTTTTTATCATCCGGGTTTAGCGATGTGGTAAGCATCATCAGCAATAATATATCTTTCTTAATACTCACGTCCAATTTTTCAAAAGCATCTAAAAACTCCCACCCATCCATTACAGGCATATTAATATCTAAAAGAATGATACCGGGGCACGGGGCAGTACTGTTTTCGTATGCTCCTCTGTGGGTTAAAAAGTCTAACGCGTCTTTTCCATTTAAGGCAACTTGAATATGTACATCTACCCCTGCTTCGCGAATTAGATCGGAATGCATCAGATTCGTAAAGTGGTCATCATCTACTAATAATATACAATTAAGCTTCTTCATTGCTTGTTGTTTTTTTTACTGTGCGCATCACTTATCAACATCTGCTTGTCTTCAACGCAAAACTACCTTAGTTGTTTTTTAATGCTGAAGTATATGGTTGTTCCCTGGCCAACTGTAGATTCTACCCAAACGCTACCACGATGTAATTCTATAATCTTTTTACAATGGGCTAAACCTATGCCTGTCCCTTCATAGGCTTCTTGAGTATGCAGGCGCTGAAATATTTGAAATATTTTTTCATAATATTTTTCTTCAATACCTATGCCGTTGTCTCTAATTGCAAACTCCCAATATTTATCTTTTTGTATGGCACTTACCATTATTTTAGGCACAATGTTGGGCCTTTGAAACTTAATGGCGTTATTGATAAAGTTTTGGAACAACATTTTCACCTTGTCGGCGTAGGCCATTAGTACCGGCATTTCTGCTACCTCTATTACTGCATTTTTTTCTTCTATCAATGCATTCAAATCCGATTTTACGCTTTCCAAGATCTCATTAAAATCTGTTAGTTCCAATTCAGCCTTTTTACCAAGTCGCGAATAATCAAGCAGGCTATGAATCATATTACGTATGGAAGTAGAAGATGCGATTGCGTAATGAAGATATTTTTGCATTTTTTCGCCAAGGACGTTATTGTCGTTAGTAGTTTCTAATAATTGTAAAAAAACAACAATATTGTTAAGCGGTTGCTGTAAATCATGCGATGCAATGTAAGTCATTTGTTCCATTTCTCTGGAGCGGTTCAATACATCATTTACCAGCTCCATATTGTCAGCTCTAATTAAGGACATGTAAAGCTGTGTTTTTACACGGGCGTATAGTTCTTTTGCGCTAAAGGGTTTTACCAGATAATCGTCGGCCCCGTGTTCCAAACCTTGTATAGTAGCTTCTTCGCCTGCTCTTGCAGACAGTAGAATTAGAGGTATTTTTTTTGTTTTTTTATTTTCGCGGATGCGCTTTAACAATTCAAACCCATCCATTTCGGGCATCATAATATCCGATAAGATCAGGTCGGGTATCTTTTTGTCTACAAAGGCCAGTGCTTCCAATCCATTGGAGGCTTCGGCAATTTCCCATTCCGGGCTTTGTTTTAATATGCGTGTTATATAACCTAATACGTCTGCGTTATCATCTACAACCAATATTAATAATTTATCTTCAGTTGTCGCGTTGGCTGTTACAGGCTCCTCTGTCGCGTTGTTTTGCTTTGTCCATTCGGTAGTTTCGTTTAAAAATACTTGTGCTATTGCTGATGTTTTTTGGTGTACCTCCTTTTTGATCACTTTTTCTGCCGGTAGGTGACCCGAGCCGAAAGGGATCTTCACTTTAAAGGTGCTGCCTTTTTTCAATTCGCTTTGTATGCTAATTTCGCCTCCGTGCATTTTTATTAGTTCGCTAATAAATGCCAGCCCTATGCCCGAACCTTCGTGTGTGCGTGATTTAACACCCTCTATCCTGCTAAAGCGTTGAAACAATTTAGAAACGCCCTCTTTAGAAACACCCTCGCCAGTGTCAGTGATAGTAATGATCGCGTCATGCTTATCTTCTGAAACTGTTACCGAAATACTGCCCGAAAAAGTAAACTTTAGCGCATTGGAGAGCAGGTTAAATATAATTTTTTCCCACATCTCCCGATCTACATACACCGGCTGGCTCAATGGTTTACATAATAAATTAAATTCAAGCCCAGCCTTATTTATTGAACTACGGAAAGTGGAAGCTAGTTCGCCGGTAAAAGCAGCGATTTCTGTAGCGTGATATTTGGCCTCCAAGCGCCCAGCCTCCAATTTAGAAAAATCAAGTAAGTTATTTACCAATCGCTGCAATCTAAACGCATTGCGTTGCATCATTAATGCACTTTCTTTCTGCGCGGCATTTAACGGGTTTTGCGTGTCGTTTATCAAATCTTCAACCGGACCCAGCATAAGCATTAAAGGTGTACGGAACTCGTGGCTGATGTTGCTGAAAAAAGCTGTTTTAGCCCTATCCAGTTCTAAAAGGGTTTCTAATCGCTGTTCTTCATCCTCGTTGGTTTTAGCTTTGATCAATAAGTTAGTTATAGCCGCGATCAGCAGATCGTAAAATGTACGGTAGGGCTCATCAAGTTCCCGACGGGCGCTAACGCCGGTTATAAAAAAACCAAATGGCTGTTGGAGGCCCGGCAACTCTACAGGGAAAATGAGTGCTGATCTGGGTGCTTCGGGGTATGGAGCACATTCAAATATTCCAAATTCTGCCGCTAAATTTACTAAGTGCACGGGTGTTTTCGCATCAAGTACTTTACCCAGGGGCCATTCATTGGAATTGATTTTTTTTATTGGAATGATTTCAGCATTTATACTGCTTGTTGCTGTAAAACCATGGCTGCCGGCCAGTGTAGCCTGCGTGCCATCGGCACTTAGGCTGTAAAGCAATGAAAAAGGAACATCCAACGCCTCCGATGTAAGCATTTCCATTAACTTGGTAATAGCCTCGTTGGTTGTTTTTACATTTACTGTAAGTGCCGCAACTTTACGCAACAACTCCAACCTTCTTTCACCCAAACTTTGTTGGGTAAGTTCGGTAACGGGATGAAAAAGCCCACCCACACCGCCAGATTCATCAATTATCGGACTAAAAGAAAAAGTAAAAAAAGTTTCTTCCATATAGCCAAAGCGTTCAAGAAAAATGCGCTGGTTGGTCAAAAATCGGGGCTGCCCTTTAGAGGCATCTTCAAAAGCCTTGCCAATAACAGGCCAGGCAGAAGCCCAGCATTCTTTATAATCCTGACCCATGGAGGTAGGATGTTTATCGCCGCAAATAGGCCAGTAACCATCATTATAAATTTGTACACTTTCGGGCCCCCAGGCAATAGAAATAGGGAAATTGGACCCCAGGCAAAGGCTCACGGTGGTTTTTAAGCTCTGTGGCCACTGTTCTATTGGGCCAAGCGGCGTTTTAGACCAGTCCATAGACCGAACTAATTTTCCCATTTCGCCGCCGCCTTCAAAAAGCTCGATAGGGGCTAAATTAACATTTACTTCGTTTCCCACTGCGGTTTAATTGTTTAAGGCCATCCAGCAATTGCCTAATTATAAAATAATATTTAACGTCACCATGTGTTAATACTCAGGTACAATATTGTTAAACTTTAACTATTTTGACGGAGCTGATGCGTGCCTGCAAATCTGGTATTTAATTCAAGCTCGTCTAACAAAAGGTGTATTGATTACGGTATTCAAAAAACCAACCAGTTTACTAATAACAATTGGCTTAGTTAACGTATTATCCATTCCGTACTCAATGGCTAATTCATGATCTTTTTTATTGGTCGATGCCGTTAATCCAATTATTTGAACTTTATTTATCGCGTCAGTTTGATGCTTACGTATTTGTTTGGTAGCTTCAAACCCGTCTAATATGGGCATATTGATATCCATGAGTACAATATCAACAGTATTCTTTTCTAACGTGTTGTGCGATTAAAAAGCCAAAGCATATTTAAGATGATTTAGCGGTTTGTTATTGTTGGTATTGATGAATTGCAAACAGGTTATGGCAGTAAATTTAGTTAATATTCTTACCGTCAGCCCAACGATAGTTTTAGC